>NZ_LS483446.1:1500000-1576607 GCF_900476215.1 Helicobacter mustelae
CACCTCACTCACCCCATCCACGCCAAGCAAACTGTATTTATAATAAAAATCCTGCAACGCTTTAAGCTCTTGGAGGGTTTTTGTCTTGCTAGAAAGCGCATAGATAAAGGCCCAGCCAATCCCGCTAGAATCCGATCCAAGTGTGATTTTTGCCTCTTTGGGTAGATTTGGGAGAATGGCGGTTATCTTTTCTAAAATCCTGCTATTTGCCCAATAAATGTCTGTGCCATCTTTGAAAATCACATACACAAGGCCCTTGCCAAAGCTACTCATCCCACGCACAACATCCACACGTGGCACACTCATGAGCGTGGAGGTGAGCAAGAAATTCACCTGTTCATCAATGACTTTGGGAGATTGTCCCTCATAATCAATCTGCAAAATCACCTGCACGGGACTGATATCTGGCAGCGCATCTAGCGGGGTATTTCGCAAGGCCCAAATAGATGCGATTAAAAGCAAAAAAATAACCCCTAGCACAAAATATTTGAAACGAAGCGAAAGAGAGATGATAAAATGAATCATTCATAATCTCCATTATTTTGCGCATCTGCATCAAGCATGAATAAAGAATCCTTGGCAATCTCTACACCTGCATCCACGCCAGAGAGGATCTCATAATCACCGTTTTCCAGTCTTCTAGCAGTGATTTTTGTGGGGGTGAATTGCTCCCCATCCTTGACAAATACATAAAGTTGGTTATTTCTAGAAATAACCGCATCGCTGGGCGCTATGAGCATTTTGCGCGGTGGCAGGGAGAGATGGGCGATGCCAAAGAGATTGGGAAAGAGCCTTAGGTCTTTGTTATCTGCCAAAAAGCGCACCTGCAAAAATTTACTATCAGGATCGACATTGGGAAGGATCTGGAGGAATTGCAAAACAAAGCTCTGTGGCATGCCCTGGCTAGAAAATCGCGCAGTAGAGAATTTCTCAAGCCTATCACCAGCATTATTATGGGTAGAATTTTTTACCTCCGCACTAGGATCTAGGGTTGTTGTAGGCATGGCTTTATCTCCCTTGGTAGACTCAGATTTAGCCCTCTTATCAGGCGCTGCCATGAGGCTTGGATTTTTCTGGGCATTTTTGGCTGGGCTGATGGCAGTGGGGTTTTTGAGATCTGAGGGATTTTTTTGGGCAGAATCTTGCACAAATTCCTGCAAAAATTCACGCGCACTCTGGGGCACCTGCACAATCACCCACACCTTTGAGAGATCTATAAGCTTATAGAGCGTCTCGCCCTTTTTGATGAATTGACCCTGGGTAATGTTTTTTTCCATCACAAAGCCCTCAGACTGGCTAAAAAATGGCAGCACATTCTGTGCTTTTTTATTCTTGGTGATAGCTTGTAGAATGTCTTTTTCCACGCCTAGGAGTTGCAGCTTTTCTGCGAGATTTTTTGCATTGTTGTTGAATTTGAGCGCATTGATGTATTCATTTTGCACTGCCAAAAGCTCAGGGGAATAGAGCCTATAGAGGGGTTGGCCTTTGTGCACGAGATTGTAGCTATCTTTGAGTTCCAGCTCTTCTACAAAACCATCAAGGCGCGTAGTGATGGTAGAAATCCTGCTATCATCTGGAGCTACCAAGGCATAGAATTTGCGCTCTTTTGCCACCTCTTTCATTTCCAAAACCATGGTTTTTTGATAGAACTGAGCAAAACACAGGGCATAAAACAATAAAAAACACCAAATTTTTTTCATCATAGATCTCCTAGACTCTCAAGCTCCACATAGGCACCATAAATACTCCCCAGCACATCAATTCTTAGCAATTGGCTATCTAGCAGCTCATTAAGCGCAGAATAATACTCCTGCACCGAGGCAGTGGTGGAGAGATTACTGCTATAGAGATTGGTGAGTTTTTGATTTTGTGGGATTAGGACTTTTTCTATCAAACCTAGCTCCCTTTGCTTTTTTTGCAGGATATTTTGCAGGCGATGGATTTGGCTTTTGATGCTATTTTCTTTGTCGACATACGCATCACTCTCAAGCTGAGCGCTCTTTCTTGCATTTTGCAGCATCAGTCTTTCTTTGCCATAAACTGGCAGCGAGAAGGTGAGAGAGAAATTCATGTAATCACTTTGCACCTGGCGATAAAAATATCCAATGCCAATGGTAGGATCGCTCAAAAAATTCCTTTTAGCCAGCGCCACATCTTTTGCAGCAATCTTTTGTCTGAGCTGCTGAATCTCTAACTCATAGGCATGTTTATAATAATCTGGTGGAAAATCTGTGCGAAAGTCCATCACAAAACCCACATCATCATAATCCCCAAAACTCGCCTCGCTAAGATCTATCATCTCGCTTTTTGTGTTTTCTTCTAGTTGATTGAGCTTTATCTCTAGTTTTGTTTGCAAAATCTCTAGATTGTACACCTTTGCTAGAGGGATGCTATCTGAGCTAGATTGCAGCTGCTCTTTGAGGATGGTGAGATTTTTTTTGGTGGCTTGTAGGATGCTAATGCGCGTTTTGTTTTGATAATTTCTAATCATGCTAAGCTTGACTTTTTTGATGAGATTTTTGCGCAGTGCTTTGAGCTCTAGCATCTTGATTTGCTTTTGCAGGGAAAATTTCTGAGACTCTAGGGGTTTTTTTGCAAAGAGATCGACTTTTTGCAAGAGAGTCACACCAATGCTTTGCATCTGACTTCCGCGATAGGCCGGATCCCTTAGATCCAAAACATTATAGCGGGCATCCAAATTGGGGTTCTCCCATTTTCTAGCAATTCTTGCCTGCAATTCCAACTGCTCGATTTGGGTTTGCAAGATCTTGATTTGGGCATTGTTTTGCATGGCCTTTTGGATGATGGCCTCAAGACTGCTCTGTGCAAAAAGCACAAGGGGCAAACACAAAAGCGCCAAAATCCTCATGCTAAAAAATCCCTTAGAAATCTATGCTGCTTTTGTAGTTATAGACTTTTCCATCCACTTCTATACTAAAGCGCAACTGCCAAGTGCCACCATGGGGAAAATTGAGTTTGGCCACATAGCCATCACCCTGCTCTTTTGCCTCAGCCCTAAAATCCATCTTTGGCATGCCTGGCATAGGTGGCATCACCACACGGATCTTGATTTTAGCCGCGCTAACAAATTTCCCATCTTTTTGCAAAGAGATCACAACCTCATTGTCTCCGCTGCTAAAGGGCTTTTTTGGGTGAAAGTCGATGTTCATATCCCCTACTTTTCCACCTTGAGCAAACAATCCTGCACAAAACAACAAAATTAAAAAAATCTTTTTCATAATCACTCCTTAAAAAATTTCGCGCATTGTAGAAATCTTTTGTGGAATATGTGTGGAATCTAAAAAAATATTTCAAAGGTATTGAGATTATCTTGTGTGCTAATCACAAAAGTATAATGATGGCTAAGTGCAACCTTTTGAACGATATCAAGCCCGATGCCATAGCCCTTGGTGCGAGAATTTTGGCGAAAATAGCGCATTTTAATCTGATCTTTTATGGAGGGATCGATGAGCTCGCCGCTATTTTGGATGCGAAGGCGCGTAGCAGAGAGTGCGATAAAAATCCGCCCATTTTGCTCATTGTATTTGATGGCATTGCTTAGCAAATTATCTAGCATCCTTGTGATTGACTCTCTATCAGCAAACAACACACAAGGGGAGAGATCTGTTTGTATGCGCAGGGATTTGGAGAGAAAATGCTCCTCAAACATCTCCAACCTCAAACCCAATAATGCCAAAAAATCGATGTGCTCTTTTTGCTCCCCCGCCTCGCCCAAAAACAAAAAAGTGAGATTGTTATAGAGAAATTCAATCCTCTTGCAGGCCTGCTCTATGCGTGAGAGCTTGCGATTATTTACGCCATTTTTGAGCGAATTGGCACTCATCAAAAGTGCTGAAATGGGGGTATTTAGCTCATGGGTGATGTCTTTGATAAAATGATCTAGCAACTCCAAACCCTGGCGCACAGGCTGCAAAAACATCCTGCCTAAAATCACACCAAAAACAAGCACCAGCCCCAAAGAAATCCCCGCACCCAAAACAAGAAAAAAAATCAGCCGCGCAGTTTCCTCTCCAAAATCCCTCTGAATCAAAATCCAAGCAATGCCAAGATGCCCAAATGCGCTATTATCAAGCAAATAGGCATGATGGCCCTGCACAAAAAATCGCTTTTTACTCTCAATAAATGGCAGATTTCCATAGAGATTTTTTTTGTTGGCATCAAAAAGTGAAATCTGGATTTTACTGCCATTTTGAGGCATGGGATTTTGCTGGCTATCATGCAAATTGTGGCCGGGGGTATTTTTCTCAAAGGGCAATGATGGGGAGTTTTTATGACTAGGGCTTTGTGATATGCTAGAAGAGATTTGAGCTGTGAGCCCCTGCAAGATTTTTGGATCAAAAACCCGCCTTCCGCTCATGTGCTCAAAGGTGGCAATTTGGGCAATTTTTGAACTCTGCAAGAGCATTTGATTGTAGGCATTTTTTTGGATCTGGTTTTTTTCAATGACAAAAACCAAAAACACAATGCCAATGATAAGAATCAAAGAAGAACTGATATAAAATCCCAAAAAGCGCGCGAGCGAGCGCTTTTCATAAGCTGTTAAAACGATAGCCGCTCCCCTTGGAATTGGTGATTTTTTCAAATCCCAAATAGCGTCGCAGATTTTTCACATAACTGCGCAATGTGTTCTGGCTAGGGGCTTCCTCATAGCTCCAAACATTCAAAAGGATTTCTTGTGGGCTTAGAATGCGATTGGGATTTTTGAGGAAAAAACAAAGAATCGCGCTTTCTTTTTGTGTGAGCTTGAAGGTTTGGGAAGTGGATTTATTTTGCAAAGTGAGATTTTTCGGGGAGAAAATGAAATGGGGAGAAATGAAAAAATTCTCAATTTGCAAATGCTTTGTAACATGTTTAATACGGACTTCTAGCTCTTGCAGGTCAAAGGGCTTTTTGATGTAGTCATCTGCGCCAACCTCAAAACCATTTTTGAGATCCCTGCTTTGATTGAGTGCGGTGATGAAGATTGCTTGGGTGCGATTGCCAAGCTCTCTTTGTGTGCGCAAAAGCTCAAAGCCATTGATGCCTGGCACCTGGACATCTAGCAGCAACAAATCAAAATGCAAAGATAGCAATGCCTCCTCTGCTGCCCTCCCATCGCGCACCACGAGCACCTCATCGCCCCGCTCAATCAAAAACTCCTCAATAATCTCACAAAGCAGCGCATCATCTTCTAGCAATAAAATCCGCAAAAAAACTCCTAAATTTTAAATCCAGCCGCTTCTATGCTAGCGCTCATTTCATTTGCGCCCTAAACCCCGCTGTTAGCACCTCGCAGCCAAAACAAGAAAAAATCTCACCGCAAAAAATCTAGCCTAACGCCCCCACCCATGCAAAAGGATGCAAAAACCACGCGCAATCTGCGCAAACTCGCCTTTTTGATAAAATCACGCGCAAGCCCCGGCACGACACCAAAAACACAACCGCGCGATCACTCTGACCCCCACTTATCTACTTTCTTTGATTTTTCCCTGCGATAATGAAGCGCAGGGCATTGAGTTTAATAAAACCTGCGGCATCTTTTTGATCATAGACGCTATCCTCTTCAAAGGTGCTATAGGCTGAGTGAAAGAGGGAATTTTTAGACTCTCTGCCCAGGATGCTCACATTTCCTTTATAAAGCTCTAGCCTCACTACTCCCTCTACCTTCTCTTGAGTCTTGTCAATCAATGCCTGCAATGCCTCGCGCTCGGGCGAAAACCAATAGCCATTATAAATAAGCTCGGCATATCTTGGCATCAGAGAATCTTTGAGATGTGCCTCCTCACGATCCAGGCATAGGGACTCGATGGCGCGATGAGCCTTAAGATAGATGCTGCCCCCTGGCGTCTCATAGCAGCCACGGGATTTCATGCCAACATAGCGATTTTCCACCAAATCCGTGCGCCCGATGCCATTTTGGGCACCAAGCTTATTTAGCTTTGTCCAAAATTGCGCAGGACTTAAGCGCTCTGCATTGATGGCGATGCCATCCCCCTTTTGGAATTCTATGGTGATGATGGTGGGCGTATCAGGCGCATCCTTTGGACTCACGCTCCATCTCCACATATCCTCTTCTGGGGCGATGCTAGGATCTTCTAGGATCTGACCCTCATAGCTAATGTGCAGCAAATTTGCATCCATGGAATAGGGGGATTTGTTTTTGTTTTTCTCAATCTCAATGCCTGCATTCTGCGCATAGGAGAGCAGTTTTTCGCGGCTATTTAGATCCCACTCCCGCCAGGGTGCGATGATCTTTATATCAGGATTTAGTGCATAGGCCCCAATCTCAAATCGCACCTGATCATTTCCCTTCCCTGTCGCGCCATGTGCGATGGCATCTGCACCCACAGCCTTTGCAATCTCTACCAAATGCTTGGCAATCAGTGGCCTAGCGATGCTAGTGCCCAGCAAATACTCCCCCTCATACACTGCATTTGCCCGAAACATCGGAAATACAAAATCGCGAATAAATTCCTCGCGCAAATCAAGGATGAAAATATTTTCCTCCTTGATTCCAAGCTTCTTGGCCTTCTCCCTTGCAGGCGCAACCTCCTCACCCTGACCAATGTCTGCAGTGAAGGTCACTACCTCGCAGCCATAGTTTTCCCCAAGCCACTTCAAAATCACGCTTGTATCCAACCCCCCGCTATATGCTAGCACGACTTTTTTTGCCATTTCTTTCCTTTTTTTAAAATGCGGAAATTTTATCACAGCTTGCAAAAACTTCGTTAAAATCACAAGAAAAATCCTCAAGGCCTGGCGTGAAAAACCTCTTTGGAAGCTATCATTTTTTAATCTTTTTGCTTAGCATCTATTTTGTAATCTTTTATCACCAGAGCTTTTGGAGTGCCCTTTTCAGCCACACCAAAAGCTTCCCGCATCAAAACCTCTTGCTTCTTAGCATAGGCATTCTTTTATGCAGCACACTTTGCTTTTGCTTGGAATTGCTCTGCACAAAACGCAGTGCCATCTATGTGCTAGGAGTGCTCTGCGCTTTAAGTGCGGTGAGTGCCTATGCCATGGACACCTATCACATCAGCATAAGTCCCTTAATCATTGATAGCATACTGCATACCAACCTCAAAGAAGCCCGTGGCGTTTTTGACCTCAAAGCAATGCTAAAAATCCTAGCCCTGCTTGCTGTGCCCTTTTTGGCCTTGTTTTTGATGAGAAGCAAAAAAATGCAAAACCCTCGCCTCAAAGATAAATTTTTGCTACTGGGATTTTATTTGCTTGTGATTTTGGGGATTTCTCTCCTGCAGGGGCGTGACATCATTTTTGCATTCAAGGCCTATAAGCCCATGATTGATATGCTAAACCCCATTGCACCCATTCGCTCCACCATCCGCTATGTTTCTGCGCAGGCAAGAACCCCAAAGACCTATGCGCAGATCGGAGTAGATGCCACACTATCCCCAGGAGATGCGCCAAAAATCATCGTTCTTGTCATCGGGGAATCAAGCAGAGCCCAAAACTTTGCTTATAATGGCTATCTGCGCCCCACCAATCCCTACACTAAGGATTTTGCATCCCATCTCATCAATTTCCCCCATTTCTTTTCTTGTGGCGTGATCACAGCCATCAGCATCCCCTGCATGCTCACAGATCTCACCCATAACAGCTACACCACAAGAAATTTGAGCTATTATCGCGACAATATCCTAGACATCGCCAAGCGCGCAGGCTATGAGGTGTGGTGGATTAGCAATAATGGCGGGGAGTGCATGGGCAAGGTCTGCCAGAGATTGCGTCATATTCGCTATTTTGATGAGGGCGGGGCGCGGAATACATTTGATGGCGCGATGCTAGGAGAAATTTCTTCCATCATCCAAAACGCAAGACACAATACATTTTTGGTCATCAATCTCTATGGCAGCCACGGGCCCAAATATTTTGAGCGCTACCCCAAGGAATTTGAGCACTTCACGCCTGTTTGCAAAAGCCCAAATCTCCAAACCTGCTCCAAAGAAGAAATAGAAAATGCCTATGATAATTCGCTGCGCTATAGTGATTTTTTCCTCGCCTCTGTGATGAAATCCCTTGCCGCCTCCCCACTGCACCAAGCCCTGTGGTATGTGAGCGATCATGGTGAGAGCCTGGGGGAATATGGCCAATACATGCATGGGGGACTGCCCTATTCGCTCTCTCCAGAGGAACAAAAGCATATCCCCTCCCTCCTTTATCTAGGTAAGGGCTATGAGGCACTCATTCCCACTCTCAAAGAACATGCAAATAAAATCTATAATCAGGACTATGTCTTTCATTCCCTTTTGCATTTGCTAGATATCAAAACCCATATCTACAACAAAAAACTCGATATTTTCGCACAATAGCTGATGTGAATTTGGGCTTTGTGAGGGATGTGAAGAGTTTCCAACCCTATGGGTAGGGGCATGCGTGAGGCGGATGAGAAATAGCCTAGGCACAGAGACGCAATCTCCCTTGACACAAGCCTTTATAACAGATCAAAACATATCCACAAAATCCTATGCTGACATTGATTCTTTTAAAAACAACAAAATCATCGCTTACCTGCAAATACCAGAGGGACTTCTTTAATAGGATCCCGCCCCAGTTTCCTCCTAAGCTAAGAGGAGATGGGCTAATAACTCTACTCTAGTCTAGGATTTTTCATCTATTAAGAAATTATTTGAGATCTGCCCAGTTTTGGCCGATGGCCACATTGCAGCGCAGAGGCACTCGGAGCTCATAGACGCCATTCATGATGTTTTCTATTTCTCTGGCTGCATCCTCTGCCTCCTCCTCTGGGCTCTGGAAAATGAGTTCATCATGCACCTGCAGGAGCATCTTTACGCCACTGTTTTGAAAGGTCTGATAAATCTTATTCATGGAGAGCTTCATCAAATCTGCTGCACTACCCTGGAAGATCGCATTAATCCCCTCGCGCAAAAAATTGCTCCGCATAAAATCCCCAACACCCTTGAAATTGAAATAACGCCGATGGCCTAGCAGCGTCTGTGCATAGCCCCTGCGCAAAATCTGCTCCTCCTCTGTGCGCAAAAATTGCCTGACCGTGGGAAAGGATGCAAAATAGCGATCGATGTATTCCTTGGCCTCTGTATTTGAGATTTTTAGCGTCTGAGAGAGTTTGCGCGTGCCCATGCCATAAATGAGACCAAAATTGATGGTTTTAGCAATATGGCGCTTGTTTTTTGCATCCTCTCCAAAAACCATCTGTGCGGTGCGCAAATGGATGTCTAGATCCTTCCTGAAGGCATCAAGCAACTCTTGGTCTTGAGAAAAATGAGCCAAAAGCCGCAGCTCAATCTGAGAATAATCCACGCTTATGAGTTTTTTACCAGCATCTGCGATAAATCCCCTGCGAATCTGCTTGCCCGCCTCCGTGCGCACGGGGATATTTTGGAGATTGGGTGAGCGAGAAGAAAGTCGCCCTGTGGTGGTGCCAGTCTGAGAAAAGGAAGTGTGAATTTTGTTTTCTTTGGTGCGAAGCTTTAAGATGGGCTCTGCATAGGTGTTTTTTAGCTTGAAAATCTCGCGATACTCCATCAAAATAGGGATGATGGGGTGACTGTCTTTGAGCTCTTCTAGGGTTTTTTCATCTGTGCTATAACCTCCCTTAACCCGCCTAAGCCCGCGGAGTTTGAGGTCATCAAACAAGACTCTAGAGAGCTGCTTTGGGGAATTGATATTAAAATTTTGCTTGGCGTGAGCAAAAATCTCTTCTTCTTTTTGGGAAAGTGCCTCACTTAAGCTTTCTTTTAGTGCTTCAAACCACTCTACATCAATCTTGATGCCCTGGTATTCCATATCAGCCAAAACCTCGATGAAGGGATACTCCAAATCTTTGGCAAGCTCTAATAGATGCGCACAGCGCTTTGCTTGCAACTCTTCTTTGAGTCTCTCTTGCAAACAAAAGCAAGCCACGGCATCTTCGCTAGCATATTCACTAGCCCGCTCCAAATCCACATCGCCAAATGTCTTTCCCTTTTTGACCACCTCATCATAAGCAATCATCTTTTTGCCAAAAAATTTCTCCATCAAGATATCTAATCCCATCATACTCGCACTATCTAGCAAATAAGCTAGCAGCATGCTATCTTGGATTTCCCTTTTTGGTGTGAGGTTAAAATTTGCCTTTGCTATCATGAGATCAAATTTGAGATTATGCCCCACAATGGGATGGGAGAAAATTTTTTCAATTGCGCGTTTTGCATCTTTGGTATCTACCTGCTTACCTACACCAAGATAATCATGAGAAATGGGCACATAATAGCCATGGATCCCATCAAAACAAAAGCTAAATCCCACAAGCCTAGCCTGCAGGGCATCCAGGCCATTGGTCTCACAATCATAGGCAATCAGAGCATCTGATGGGATGGAATCAAGCAGGGCAAATAATTCTCTTTCCTCTGTGATGAGATGGGGGATGCAGTGAAATTCACTCTTTTTTTGAGGGGAATAATCCACCCCGCCAATGCCCTTGGCGCGAATCTTTTTGGGTGTTCCTTGGGTGGTGGGGAGTTTTTTGAGTCTTTGAAGGATTTTGTAGAGCTGGTATTCTTCTAAATCACTAGCAATGGCAAGCATGGGATTTGACCCCCCCTCCAAAGAAGAACCAAAAGAAAAATCCTCTAATACATCCTTTCGCAGGCTCACTAGCTTGCGACTCAAATAGGCCTCCTCTTTGTGCTCTAGGATCTTGCTGGCAATTTTTTTTGACACAACACCCTCTAACTCCTCTGTCCTAGCATAGATTTCCTCCAAACTGCCAAAGTGATGGATGAGCTTTTGGGCAGTTTTGGGTCCTATGGATGGGATGCCAGGGACATTGTCCACACTATCGCCAACCAAGCTTTGAAAATCAATGAATTGCTGGGGATGGACGCCATATTTCTCCAAGCATTGCTCTGCTTTGATGGGGATTTTTTTGATGGGATCAAAGAGACAAATCCCCTCATTGATAAGCTGGTAGAGATCTTTATCATGGCTGTAAATCTCCACTTCATAGCCCTTTTTCACAGCCAAATTACTAAGTGTGGCAATCACATCATCTGCCTCATATCCCTCAATGCTTACAGAAGTAAGCTTCATACGCTTGATCCACTCCATGACAATGGGCAATTGCAATGCTAGATCTTGGGGGATCTCCTGCCTGGTGGATTTGTATTTGGGGTAGAGGGTCTTGCGGAAATTCTTGCCTCCCTCCAGCGCAAAGATCACATTTTGCAAGCCTATTTCTTTTTGGAATTTGAGCAAGAGGGCCCCAAATCCCTGCAAAAGCCCAGTGGGAAAGCCTTCTTTGTCCCTGAGGGGAGGAAGAGCAAAAAAAGAGCGAAACAAAAAGCCAAAGGTATCCACCAGGATGATTTTTTGCATCATTGCGCAATCCTTTCAGCAAAAATGAATTGATGCTCTTTGGGCAATGCTGCAAAGATGGCATGAGCGAGATTTCTTATCTCCCATAATGCGGACTTGCTGCTACGCAACTCCAAAAAATTCTGCAAGCTTCTTGCATTCACACTCCATGCAAGCTCTGTTTTATAGCATTCTGGCATGGCAAATTTGGCAATATCATTACTTATGCCATCACGCAAAATGAGTCGCAGATTCTCCAATGCCTGCAGGCTTGCATGATCCACTAGAGCATGATTTGTTAGCACGATAAATTCACTAGCGCGCTCTAGATTTTGCTCACTCATAGGCAAAAAACTCTGCTCTTCTTTGAGCTCCTTTAGTGTATAGCGCGTAGACTTCACGCTAAAGCTGCTCATTCTATGGCGCGCAAGCTCTTGCAGGCAAGCGCGGCTAATGCCCTGGATGTAGAAATTATAATAGAGATGCTCCAGCGTACTAGAATGCTTATTTTTATTGCCCACCCTATCAATCAAAGCCAAATCCTTCTCCCCTCCATTATCGCCTTTATCAAAACTCTGCCAGCAGGTCCTAATAGCCAATGAGCACACCTCTAGGGGCGTAAAATGTCGCAGTGTAATTTGCATGTTGGATCCTTTTCTTTGGGTCAGGTTTTATTGTATCTACAAAGTGGGGTTTTGTGATTTGATTTTTAAAACTTCACTCAAATCAAAGGGGAGGATTTTGCGGGGTTTTTGGGCTGGGATGGGGCTGTAGGAGGGCTTTGGCTAGGAATAAATCTGAGTACATAAAATTGTGGATTTAAAGCGATGGGGAATCTTTGGCAGGGTGGTATTTCTTGAAAAAATGCCGCAATTATGAAATAATTCCCCATCAATTTTGAGGGCAAAATGCTAGCAGATAAAATCCGTTGGGAAGAGCGCTACAAAAGCTCTAAAATGCCCACACAGCCAAGCTCCATCCTTGTAGAATTTTTGCCAAAGCTGCCCAAGGGAAGGGTTTTAGACATTGCCTGTGGGAATGGCAGAAACCTGCATCTTTTAGCAGAAAATGGATTTTTTTGCGAAGGAATTGACATCTCCCAAACCGCACTACAAGGCCTGCATCATCAAAATATCCGCACCCATTGCCTGGATCTAGACTCCTATGCATTGAAGCAGAATTATTATTCTGTAATCTTGAATTTTTATTTTTTAGACCGCGCGATCTTGGCCCAAATCCCCCTAGCACTCCAAAAAGGAGGCATGATGCTGCTAGAGACATTCATAGAAGATGAGACATTGCAAAATAGCATCTCGCCCCACAAAATCCTAAAACAAGGAGAAATGGAGGCGAATTTTGAGGGATTTAGAATCTTGCACAATGTCCAAAAAACCATCCCGCATAAGAATGGCCAAGATGCAAAAATCCTAACATTTGTAGCACAGAAATGCTAGGAGAAAAGCCCCTGCACCTCAATCCTGCGCTAAAACATCGCCTCAAAAAAATCATTGCCCTAGCCCTGCCCTCTGGCATCAATTCTTTTCTGGATATTTTCAACATCGCCATTGTCCTCTATTTCATCAGCGATTTTGGAGACTTGGAGGTGTTGGCAGTGGGGATTTCTCTGAATTATCTCATTTTATTTTTTGCCATTCATGCCATCTTTTATGTGGGCACCAATGCACAGATCTCACGCTACTTTGGAGCCAAGGAATATGACAAAATCCGTGCAGTATTTTTGAGTGTATGCACAGGTGGACTGCTCATCGCCATGCCCATGATTTATGTGGGCAGGATTGGGGCAGGGATCTTTTTGGATTGGATGGGGATGGGGCAGGAAGTGAGCAAGATGGCGCTAGACTACACCAATATCATCATTTACGCCCTGCCCTCCATCATGCTAAAAAACATCATCATCTCTTCACTCGCTGGCATTGGCAACACTTACCTCCCGCTTTTCATCCGTCTTTTCAACACAATATTGGGTTTTTTTCTCAACTACATCTGCATCTTTGGGATGGAGGGTCTGGGCATTGAGGGTAGAGGGATGCTGGGAGCGGGCATTGCAAACCTCATCATTGCATATTTTGAGATTTTAATTTTTTTCATCGTGCTTTATTTTCGCACCCATTTTCTAGACTGCCTAACACTCCAAAAAAAATATTTTTTCAAAGCCCTGCGCATTGGCATCCCCTCAGGGATTGAGCGATTTTTGACCATTTTTTCCATCATCCTCACAGGCAAGCTCATCGCAAATTATGGAGACTTGGTGTTAGCGGGCTCACAGATTGGGGCGCGAATTGAAGCCTTTTCCTTCATGCCGGGATTTGGATTCATGATCGCAGCCATGGTGCTAATGGGGCAGAATTTGGGGGCCAACAAAGCAAAACTCGCAGGCCTTTATATCCGCACGATCCTGGGATTTTCTAGCATCGTTATGGGGATTTCTGGGATCCTCTTGGTGTATTTCTCTAGAGATTTTTCCAAAATCTTCTCTGCTAATGAAGTGGTGCTACAAAATGCTGTGTATTATCTCTTTGCTGTGGGACTTTCACAAATCCCCATGATCTGCTGCTTTGTCTTTGATGGAGCGCTGCGTGGAGCAGGGATCACAAAAATCACGCTAGCTATCAACACCATCAGCATTTGGGTGGGTAGGATTTTACCCATGAGTCTGGTAGTGTGGCTGGGAGGGGATATTTTGTGGATTTTTGCCATCATTTTCACAGAGACCTATATCCGTGCCATCATCTTTTATCTGGTATTTCGCACAGGAATCTGGCGCAGAGCCGGTAGCGAAATCTAGCGTGGGCCTAGGGGGGGGTTTTCATTGTAGATTAGGGAACAAAACCCAAGGATTTTAGCGGAATTTTCAAGGTTTTATCATCTTTTTTTGAAAACATGTCTATAATACAGACCGTAAAATCAAATCACAAGGAGACTGCACTATGCAAGACAATAAAATCATAGAGGGTTATCTTGGCATAACTCAAGAAAGGAAGCACAGTCGCTTGCCCGCTAAACTGGATTATTTGCAAAGCGCGACGGGATTGTTTTTGGGCATTTTCATGATCGCGCATATGTTTTTTGTTTCAAGCATTCTTTTGGGACAAGAAGCGATGTATAAGGTTACCAAATTCTTTGAAGGTAGTATGTTTTTTTCAGAGAATCAGCCCATGCTTGTAAGCATTGTAGCAGTAATCGTAATTATTGCATTTGTAACTCACGCATTCTTAGCATTACGAAAATTTCCCATCAATTACCGTCAATTCAAAATACTAAGGACACATAAGCATCTCATGAAGCACAGCGACACGAGTCTGTGGTTTGTGCAAGCAGGCACTGGCTTTGCGTTATTTTTCCTCGCGAGTGTGCATCTCTTTGTCGTTCTCACCCAGCCAGATACCATCGGCCCCAATACTTCTGCCTATCGCTTTGTGCATCAACATTTTTGGATTCTTTATATCGTATTGCTCTTTGCTGTAGAACTCCATGGATCCATTGGGCTTTATCGTCTTTGCATTAAATGGGGTTGGTTTGAAAAACTTGGATTAAAAAACCTACGCGCCATCAAATGGGTAATGAGCGTGTTTTTTATCGTGCTTGGGCTTTTGAGCTTTGCTGCGTATGTCAAAATCGGATTACATCAAGAAAAAAAGTCGATTGAGTATTACAAAATGGTTGATGATCAAATGTATGGAAAGGAGAGTAAATGAAGATTGCATATTGTGATGCACTAATTGTTGGGGGTGGACTCGCAGGGCTTAGAGCCTCTATAGCTGCAAGAAGAAAGGGGTTAAACACCGTTGTATTGAGCCTAGTGCCTGTTCGCAGAAGTCACTCTGCTGCTGCACAGGGTGGCATGCAAGCAAGTCTTGGCAATGGAAAAATGAGCCAAGGAGATAATGAAGATCTGCATTTCATGGACACAGTCAAGGGGAGTGATTGGGGTTGTGATCAAAAGGTCGCGCGTATGTTTGTCACCACTGCGCCAAAGGCCATTCGCGAGCTTGCAAGCTTTGGAGTGCCTTGGACAAGAATCAAAGCTGGGGATAGGGATGCTGTCATCAATGGAGAGCATGTGACCATCACAGAGGAAAAGGAACGCGAGGGCTATATCCAAAGCAGGGATTTTGGTGGGACAAAAAAATGGAGGACCTGCTTTACTGCTGATGCAACAGGGCATACGATGCTCTATGCAGTGGCCAATGAAGCCTATAAGCATGGAGTAGACATCCAGGATCGCAAAGAAGTGCTTGCGCTGATTCATGAAAATAATCACTGCTATGGTGCAGTGGTGCGCAATCTTATTAGCGGGGAGATTTCTGCCTATGTTTCTAAGGGCACACTACTTGCTACAGGAGGCTATGGCAGAATCTATGCCAACACCACAAATGCCGTGATTTGCGAGGGAATTGGGATTGCCGTGGCACTAGAGACTGGGATTGCCAAGCTTGGGAATATGGAAGCGGTGCAGTTTCACCCTACCTGTCTTGTGCCAAGTGGTATTTTGATGACAGAGGGCTGTCGAGGTGATGGCGGTGTGCTCAGAGACAAAGATGGCTATCGCTTCATGCCTGATTATGAACCCGAAAAAAAAGAGCTTGCCAGCCGCGATGTAGTAAGCCGAAGAATCTTAGAGCATATCAAAAGCGGCAAGGGTGTGGACTCTCCCTATGGTAAGCACGTATGGCTAGATATTGCCATCCTTGGGCGTGCGCATATCGAAAAAAATCTGCGGGATGTCCAAGACATCGCCAAAACTTTTGCAGGGCTAGATCCTGCAGAGAAATGGGTTCCCATCCGCCCAATGCAGCACTATTCTATGGGAGGCGTGCGCACCAATCACAAAGGAGAGACTCACCTCAAGGGACTCTTTTGTGCGGGCGAGGCAAGCTGCTGGGATCTACATGGATTCAATCGCTTGGGAGGAAACTCTGTGAGCGAGGCAGCGGTGGCTGGGATGATCATCGGGGGATATTTTGCACAGCATTGCGAAAGCGCAGAGCTCAATGTCTCCACACAGACGATTCAAAATTTCATCACAAAGCAAGAAAACTATCTCCAATCCCTCATCAACAACAATGGTGACCAAGATGTCTATGCCATCAAAAACAAAATGAAAGAAATCATGGATGATAAAGTTGGCGTATTTAGAAATGGCAAGGAATTGGCAGAGGCAGTGGAAGAACTCGAGGAACTCTACAAAAAAAGCAAGCACATCCATGTAAAAAACAAAAAACTCCACAGCAATCCAGAGCTAGAGGATACTTATCGTGTCCCCAAAATGCTAAAACTTGCACTCTGTGTGGCCAAAGGAGCGCTAGAGCGCACAGAATCCAGAGGCGCACATACTCGAATCGACTTCCCCAAAAGAGATGATGCCAACTGGCTCAAAAGAACACTGGCCTCTTGGAGTAATCCAGAGCAAACAACACCCACCATCGAATATGAAGACCTAGATGTCATGAGCATGGAGATCACTCCTGATTGGAGGGGATATGGTGCCAAGGGCAATTTCATCCCCCATCCTGACAAAGAAAAGCGCGATGCAGAGATTGCTGCAATCACCAAAGAAAATGAAGAAAAAGGCGGCGATCGCTACACCCTGCAAGAAGCATTGATGCCCTTTGAACTGCACCCAGAATACAAAGTAAAAAATAAAAGACTAGGAGACAAATCATGAGCAGCCCACAAACAGAAGGAAGAATCATCACCATTAGAGTTTTGAAGTTTGATCCACAAAGCGCGGTTTCCAAGCCACATTTCAAAGAATACCAGCTCCAAGAAGCGCATTCCATGACCATTTTCATTGCCCTTGGCATGATTCGAGAGAAATTTGATCCTGATTTGAGTTTTGATTTTGTGTGTCGTGCGGGGATTTGCGGAAGCTGTGGGATGATGATCAATGGACGTCCACGCCTAGCATGCAAAACCCTTACCCAAGATTTTCCCGATGGCGTGATCACCCTCATGCCACTCCCTGCCTTTAAGCTCATTAAAGATTTGAGCGTGAATACAGGGGAGTGGTTTGCAGGAATGACAAAAAAAGTAGAGAGCTGGATTCACAGCAATACCACCATCGACATCAGCAAGGTCGAAGAAAAAATCGACCCAGATGTCGCACAAGAGGTGTTTGAGCTAGATCGCTGTATTGAGTGTGGTTGCTGCATCGCAAGCTGTGCAACCAAGCTCATGCGCGAGGATTTCGTGGGTGCTGCGGGGATGAATCGAATCGTACGCTTCATGATCGATCCTCATGATAAGAGAAGTGATGAAGACTTCTATGAACTCGTGGGCAATGATGATGGGGTATTTGGCTGCATGAGTCTCATCGCCTGCCATGATACTTGCCCCAAAGATCTACCACTGCAGAGTAAAATCGCCTACCTGCGAAGAAAAATGATCCAAGTGGGAATGAAGGGATGATTTAGGGGGGATTTGATTTTGTGATTTTGCGCCTTTTGGGCGCCTTTTTGAATTTTTGAATTTTTGAATTTTTGAATTTTTGAATTTTTGAATTTTTGCCGCCCCGGCGCTGCCTTTGGTTTTTATTGCCTCTTAGTCCCATCTTGTTCTTTGTTTTTGAGCATGAACATTACTAGCGTTGCTCATGAGCCCTAGATAGCATTCCCAGATCACTTTCAGCGTCTTTGCTTGTCTTTGCTACTTGATTGCCCTTAGCCTTGAGTTTTTGCCTTTGGTTTTTCTTGTCACTTCTGTTTTTTGTTTTTTATCGCCTTGTTATTGAAATTTTCCTCGTCATGGAGATTTTTTGCTGATTTGAGTTTTTACTACTTGCACTCAAAATCTCTGCTAATCCATCCAACCCAAGCCGCCAAAGCCAAAAACTTTCTAGACAAAAAAATCACTCAGATGCAAAAAATATAAAAACACATATTGTGTTTACTTTATTTTAATAGAATCCCTATAATTTATGGGCTTGCTGGTGGCAAACACAAACCAGCCTAGCCCTCTTGCATTCACAATGAGGAGAGCAAATTGATAAGACTAAGAAATATTCAAAAAATCTATCCCAATGGTTTTTGTGCGATCAAAAACCTTAATCTTGAGATTCACAAAGGCGATATTTTTGGGATTATTGGCTATTCTGGAGCGGGAAAATCCACACTAATCCGCCTCATCAATCGATTAGAGGAGCCCACAAGTGGCGAGGTGCTAATTGATGGGGTGAACATCCTTGGCCTCAATGCCAAGGCCTTGCAAAAAGAGCGCCAGAAAATCGGAATGATTTTCCAGCATTTTAATCTACTCTCCTCCATGAATGTCTATCATAATGTGGCATTTGCACTCAAGATCGCCAAGTGGCAGGACAAGGACATCCATGCGCGCGTGCTAGAACTCCTAGAGCTCGTGGGACTCTCTGATAAAAAGGACTTCTACCCCAGTCAACTCAGCGGTGGACAAAAGCAGCGTGTGGCTATTGCAAGAGCCCTTGCCAATCATCCAAAGATTTTGCTATGCGATGAAGCCACTAGCGCGCTAGACACCAAGACCACCCAGTCCATTTTGCAATTGCTCAAAGACATCCACAATAAACTAAAAATTACCATTATTTTAATCACCCACCAAATCGAAGTGGTCCGCAGCATCTGCAACAAGGTCTGCGTAATTGATAGGGGAGACATCATCGAGCAAGGAGACATAGGCAGGGTCCTCACCCATCCCACCCACGCCATCACTCACGAACTCATTGCTTCTATGCCACACAAGAGCGATGCGGATCTCTACAAACACATCCCAGAATCCAGCAATCTCTACGAATTGATCTTCGTGGGCAGACAAAAGGATATACCCATCATTTCAGACACTATCACAAAGCATCAAGTTTGCATCAACATCCATTTTGCGGATTTTGACTACCTCAATGATGAGGCATTTGGCAGGATGATCGTGGGGATAGAGGGGGCAAATTCAAAAGATGCCATTGCCTATATCCAATCTCATAACATCGAAATCAAAACTTTTTATAAGGAGGAGAAATGCTAGGAACATTATTGCAAAGCACGCTTGATACTCTCATCATGGTGTTTTTTTCTTCATTTTTTGCAGTCATTTTTGGATTACCGCTGGGGATTTTTTTGTTTATCACGCAAAGGGACTCCCTTTTGCCCATGCCAAAAACCAACAAGGTCTTAGGGACGATCGTCAATGTTGTGCGCTCCTTTCCCTTCATCATTCTCATTGTGTTGCTATTGCCGCTATCACGCCTTCTCATCGGCACGAGCATCGGAGTGGGTGCTGCAATCATCTCTCTTTCTACAGCAGCCATCCCATTTATTGCCAGGATGTTTGAGGGAGCATTAGGAGAGATTAACAAAGGCTTAATTGAGGCAGCCATCAGCATGGGGGCGAATAAATTTACCATTGTCAAGATGATTTTACTAGAAACGCTTCCTTCTTTGATTCATGTTTTTGTTATTGCAGTAATTTCTATTATTGGCTATTCTGCAATGGCGGGAGCAGTTGGCGCAGGAGGCCTGGGAGATCTAGCCATCCGCATCGGCTACCAGTCCAATCAACCTGATGTCATGCTCTATACCGTACTTGTGATCATTGCGATGGTGCAAATCATACAGAGCATTGGAGATTTTATCACCAAGCGACTCAGAAAATACAGATGAGGAGAAAAAAATGAAAGTATTTAAGTTCTTTTTGTTGCTAGTAGCGCTTACCTTTGCAGCCTGCAACAACAACCAAGCACCAAAAAACATCCTAAGAGTCGGAGCTACGCCTGTGCCGCATGCAGAGGTTTTGGAATTCATCAAACCCCAGCTTGCAAGGAAGGGGATCTCATTAGAGGTCGTGGTATTTAATGACTACATCACTCCCAACACCGCACTCAATGACAAATCCATTGATGCCAATCTCTTCCAGCACCTGCCATTTTTGCAAAAACAAATCGCTGATAGAAAATATGATCTCGTCGCCTCTGGACCAATCTTGCTCGTCCCACTGGGCATCTATAGCAACAAAATCCATAACCTTGATGAGCTAGGGCAAAATGATGTGGTGAGCATCCCCAATGATCCCAGCAATCTGGCACGTGCATTAATCTTGCTAGATAGCCTCCATATCATCAAACTCATAGATCCTAACAATCTCAATGCCACAGAGCAAGACATCATAGAAAATCCCAAAAAGCTAAAGCTCGTTCCCCTAGAGGCCCCTATGCTAGCCCAATCACTCAAAGATGTAGTCATCAGCATCGTGCCAGGGAATTTTTCCCTGCAAGCAAAATTACAAGATCCGCTCGCTCAGGAATCCAGAGACAATCCCTATCCCAATGTGGTCGCAACAAGGAGGGACAATCAAAATGATCCCAAGATTAAAGCGCTGCTTGAAGCCCTGCACAGCAAGGAGACTAGAGATCACATCCAGTCATACTACAAAGGCGCTGTTTTAGTTTATTAAATCTTACCAAAGGAGTCTATTATGAAATCTTTTTACAAAATTCTTTTTACTGTTTTTAGCATTGCTTTTTTGCTAGGTTGCAAGAACTCTGATAAAGAGCATGTCATCATCATCGGTGCCTCTCCTGTGCCGCATGCACAGATTTTAGAGCATGTCAAACCAGAGCTAAAAAAGCTCGGATATGACTTGCAGATTCGCTCCTACACAGATTATGTCACCCCAAATGAAGCGCTGCTAGATGGATCGCTGGATGCGAATTTTTTCCAACATGTTCCCTTTCTTGAAGCATTTAACAAATCACGCAAAAGCGATCTGCAGAGTGCTGGAAAGGTGCATATTGAGCCGCTTTCTATTTATTCTGCACAGATTAAAAATCTCGATGAGCTCAAAGAAAATGATGCCATCCTCATCCCCAATGATCCCAGCAATCTGGCACGTGCATTAATCTTGCTAGATAGCCTCAATGTGATTAAACTCAAAGATCCCAGCAATCTCAATACCACAGAGCAAGACATCATAGAAAATCCCAAAAATCTAAAGATCGTGCCCCTAGAAGCCGCGCTGCTAGCAGACAATCTCCATGACAAAAAAGCTAGAGCGATTGTGATCAATGGGAATTATGCCCTGCAAAAAGGTCTCAAAGATCCTATCGCACAGGAAGGAGAGAAGTCTCCCTACGCCAATGTGATCGCCACACAAAAGAAGAATGTCAACAGTCCAAAGATCCAGGCACTCCTCAAGGCACTGCATAGCAAAGATACAAGAGATTTTATCTTGAAACAATACAAGGGCGAAGTCATCCCTGTATTCTAAACCCGCGGAGCTCTTTTGAGGAGCTCCAAAAATCCAAACATTCAAAAACCCCTCATGCAAAATCTCAAACCTCCTCCTGCTTGCAGCAAAACACAGACCCCCTAAAACCATAGAAAGGTCACAAAACAAAATCCCGCCTCCCACGCGCACAAATCCCACGCAATCAAGACAAGATTTTTTCCATGAAAATCGTGGGAAATACTAAAGTCTCCTGACCCAAGCTCACGATGCAATCCTCCTCTCTCAAGCGCAAAAAGCCTAGTTTTTCATAGAGTTTGCATGCCTTGATTTGAGTTTTGCTCACATGAAGAGAGATCTTTGCATAGCCCTTGGAAAGTGCGTATTGCTCCACAACCCCATAGAGCCTTTTGCCAAGTCCTAGGCCTTGATAGGGGGCGGCTATGTGGAATTTGCAAAGCTGTGCTTGCATTTTGTCAATGTGAGCAAGCCCGCAGATCCCTATCAGCTTCCCATCATCACTCACCTCCCAAAATTCCCCGCCATTTTTGCGCAGCTCATGGACAAAATCACAAATGCTAGGCAGGAGATCCAATCGCTGGATGAATCCCAAAGGATTGTCTGCGATGCGCTTGGCATAAAAGTCTTGTAATTGAGCAAGGGATTGAAGGGAGAATGTTTGGATGGTCATGGTTTTCCTAGATTTGGGGATATCGGGGGGATTATAAAAAAATAAGGAAAATAGGAAAAAAATTAAAAAAGTAAGCAATAAAAATCCCCCGCTTTTTGGGCGGGGGCAAAACATAAGGAAGACAATGTAAAAACTAAACTTTATTACTTTAGATGACTACAAATGCTATGCTTTTTGTAGCACGACGGAATTATAACAACTCTTAGCTTAAATTAATATAAAAAATAATAATGATTATTATAAAATATTCTTTGGCTTAGAAATGCACCCAAAAACACGGGAAAATTCTCGCTGCCAAATTCAACCTAGCCCCCTACTGCCAACTTCAAGCCAAAAGCTTAAAACTAAGATTCCAAGAGCTTGAGCAATGCCTTTTTGTATTCCATCGCCAGGGCTTCATTTTCGGCTTCAAATCTTGTGACAAGCACGGGTGTAGTATTGCTCGCTCGCACCAATCCCCAACCCTTTTCAAAGACCACCCGCACCCCATCAATAGCAATAATCTCTACGATTTTAGGAAATCCTAGGGGTGGATTTTTTAGCCTTTGGTGCAAGGAGGCGATTTTTTCAAATTTCTCCTCCTCTGTGGTGGGAATTTTTTCCTCTGGAGTGGCATAGACCTTGGGTAATTGCGCAATAACATCCTCCAGCTCTTTGGGAGACTTTTTGGCAAATAGCTCTAGTGCCCTTAGCCCCGCATAAGTGGCATCATCATAGCCATAATAACGATCATGAAAGAAAATATGCCCGCTCATCTCCACGGCCAAATCCGCGCCCAATTCCTTGAGCTTGACCTTTAGATTGCTATGGCCAGTTTTGTACATGAGACCCTTGCCAAATGCATTGATGGCATCATACATCACTTGAGAGCATTTCACCTCGCCGATAATGAGGGGATTTGGCTTATTTTGTGCGATTTGTTTGGCAAACAAAATGCCCAATTCATCGCCCTTGAAATGATGATTTTGCGTCAGTAGCGCAATCCTATCCCCATCCCCATCAAAGGCAAGACCAATGGGCAAATCCTGAGTGCGCATCAAATCCTTGAGATCTTTTAGGTTTTTTTCTTCACTGGGGTCAGGATGATGATTGGGAAAAGTTCCATCAGGATTGGCATAGAGGCTTTGATGATGGATGCCTAGATTTTCCAAAATCCTCTCCATTCCCAAGCCCGCTACGCCATTGCCATAATCTAGCGCGATTGCATAGGGGAAATTTTCAAGACTTTGAAAATGCGTGCTCAAAAATGCCACATATTGGCTCAGCGCATCCACACAAACCCTATCCCTACTCCTAGGAATGGCAACAAGATTGCTTGATTCTATCTCTTGGCGCAGGCTTTGGATTTGGCTTCCATAAAAGGGCTTACGATCAATGGTAATCTTGAAGCCATTGTACTCTGGTGGGTTGTGAGAGCCTGTAATCATAATGGAGCTTGTAGCACAAATCCCATCAATCTCATGATAGGTGCAAAAATATGCCACAGGTGTGGGGACCATGCCAATCTCTACTACATCCACCCCGCCATGCTCAAGCCCTGCACCCAGCCACTCCAAAAGTTCCTGGCTATGCACGCGCGCATCAAAACCTACAAAAACAATTCTTTGTCCCTGGGAGAGGATTCTCTGCCCCACAAAAACCCCAATGGCAAAAACGTGATTCCTTGTCAAATCTTTTCCAAAGATGCCCCGAATGTCATATTCTCGAAAAATACTCATGTTACTCCTTTAATAAATCTTTGCTTTGAGCGCATAATGTCTTCCACGAGCTCTGCTCAGCAATATCTGTGCATTGCTTAAGCGTGGCGCTGGCTTGTTTTTTCTTTCCTTGCTTGATCTCTAGATCTGCTTTGATATAGAGCGCTCTTTGTTTGTTTGGGTCTGATAATTTCTGCGCGATCAATTTGGTGGCCACTTCATAGGCCCTGGCATTGTCTCCACCTTGCTTGAGGGCATCAATGAGCATAAAATCCACAAAGGGTGAGTAATCGCTAGAATGCAGGGATTTTTGCAAATCATAGAGCTTGGTGGCATAGACAAGCTTGGCGGAATTAATGATGTCTTTTTGATTTAGCAATGCAAAATAAACAGAGAGCATTCTTGGATCGTTGGGGAAATTTTGCTCAAGACTTCCATAGATATTCGTGGCTTCAGGGAGATTGGAGAGTGCGAGTGCATCAAAGAGTGTAAATAAAATATCCTCATATTGCTTTGCATTCTCTGCCCTGGCAATTGCTAGCACATCCCTGCTTGCCAGAATACTATCTTGATATTTTCCGAGTTTGTAGAGATTTTTGGCATAGCGATAGAGCCAGGGGAGATAGTCCTTGCTGTTTTTGTCTTGGATTTGGGATTTGGCTAGCAAATTTGCTTTAGCGTTGAGATTGAGCTCATACAAACAATCAAAAGTCTTAAGCTTGTCTTTTATCTCAGAAAAATCAGAAATTTCTCCCAAATATTGCGCTGCAATGGCGCAGCGATTTTCCTGCATGTCTTGGTTGATAAGCGCGCTCAAAGCGGAATTATAGGGCCCTTTGTCTTGCTTTAAGAGATCCTTCATTGCAAGCACAGCTAGATAGTCTTTTTCTTTTAGTAGGAGCTCTGCTTTGAGATGTGCGGCTTTTTTTGCCTCTGGGGTGGAGGGATATTTTTGTAAAATCACATCATAGCGATCGAGTTTTTCTTTAGCACTTCCACTAAGCTCAAAGAGCAAATTATCATCCCTGCGCTGCACTTCCTTTGCACCAACCAATCCATCATATTCCTTGAGATAGGCCAGATTTGCGACATGAGCGCGATCAAACTGCCCTGCCCCCTCATACAACTCACCTAGCAAAAACAACACTTTTTCATAATTGGCCTCTTGCTTATTGATGTGGTCCACAAAATATTGCGCGATTTTTGCAGCAATATCATCCATTTTGTGCTCTTTTAATACGCCTAGGAGATTGAGTGTCTGATCTTGATGCTCTGTAAAATACTTGGGATTGGCATGAAAACTCTTTTCAAAAAGATCTCTGGCATTTGCTAGGGAATTGCTTTGGATCTCAAATAACGCCCATTCCATGGCGATGTCCACAGCATCATTGAGATTTTTTGCCTCCTGATAGGCCTGGGAATAATACAGACGCGCAAGTCCGACATTTGAGCCTCCTGCAAACATGTTGGCAATCTTTATTTTAGAAAGCGCGGCAAATCGATTGCCTGGATATTCATCAATAATGCGGCGATAATAATAATTGGATTCACTAGGAAAGCGCAGGCGCGCATAGCTATTAGCTACCAGATACAGCATCTCAGGCACACTGGTGTCTGAGGAATAATTCTTTAGCCAAGCATTGGCATAATCAATGGCGCTATCATAGCGCTTGAGGTGATAGAGCGCCTTGATTTGAAAAAACAAAAAATCCTTTGCAAAAAGTGTTTTTGGATATTTTTTGAATGCATTGGCGATGTTATTTAATGCAGCGCGATAACTTTGAGAATCAACCAAATCCTTGACCTTGAGATATTCCGCATAATCTGCGCCAAGGTTGGTGTTCATAGGATTCTTGTCCACGCCAATTTCACCAACAAAGGGGTATTTTTGGCGAGAAAGGGAGATCGGGAAATTGATGCCTAGAGGTTTTTTCTCACTCAAAAACGGCAGCTTTTTTTCATATCCCACAATCTGCCAGGTACGCGAGAATTTATCGCGCCTTTGGACAAAAAAGCCGCTATCTTGGATGTCATCAGGGATGAAAAGCAGCCTTTGGTGCTTCTTGCTTTTGATGATAAGATGGAATTTTTGATCTACCATCTCATAGGAAACCTCAAAAAAATTCGTATCAAAGGGTAGGAATCCAGCCTCTGGTGTTTCTTTGATGATGCACTCAATGATATCAGAAGAATAATCCTCTCGCGATAGGGTCTGGCAGGCAAAGGGCTTGGCATGAGTGAGAGTGATGATGGAAAAGGGGGAATTTTGCTCCCTGCCATAAGTGATGTCCACTTTCAGCGCATGCGCCCACACCATCAAAAAGAAAAAGCAAGCAATCTTCCTCATTCCCAAAACCCCATTTGAATTTCGCTAGAATACCATAAAAACGCAAAAACATCCACGCCAATGGCTGCTCCCAGCCCCTGTGCATGCCCTGCTTTTGACGGGATTTTGAGTGGAGGGGAGCTGATGTTTAGGATGCGAGGATTTTGCTGCTTAATGAGTTTTAGCTAGCTCGCGCAAGTTCCCTGCCTTTTGCTACCCTCTGCTTTTTGCCACTCAATTTTTCCCACCCCCTCCCTAGATTTCTCACTCTAGGTTTTTAGCATAAGCTTTAATAGCGATAGATCACCTTCCCACCAAAGTTGATAGGATTGCCAATAGAATAGGCATTGCCTTTTGCATTATGGATTGCATGAGTGATATAACGCGCATTGGTGAGATTTTGTCCAAAGATCATGAAAGTATAGCGCTTCCTAAAATTGTAAATCAAAGAGAGCTCTAGCAGCACAAAGGGTTTTTGATACAGTGCACTAGAGCGCGTAAAGTCTTTGATATAGTAGCCTGTAGAAAAATGCAATAGGGAAGTGAGCTTGAGATTGTGATTTGGGATTTTGAAAAAGTAGATATCTGTCCCGGTGTTTAGAGAAAACAGGGGCGAGAATTTGGGGCGCAGCCCTGAGATATTATAATGCCCTGTGACCCCCAGTATCGTGATGGTGCCGATGTTTTTTCCTCCTTTGGCAAATCGTGATTCTCCCAGATTGAAGCTCGCAAACAAATCAAAATAATCCCCCTGGTATTTGAGTGTAAAATCCACGCCATAGGCATAGGCATTACCGATGTTTTTGATACTTTTGTAATACCCATTGCCAGCATATGCCTGTGTGTCTGTCCGAAAAATGCCATAGAATGCGGTTTTTACCTGCAGCCTATTGCTAAGTGCATGAGTCTTATTCCCTAGCTCTGCGCTATAAATATTTTCTGAACCATAGGGGATGGTGTCAGTATCTGCAAAAGGAAACTTTGCAAAACCCCCCGGCTTTGTGGAGGTGGAGAGCTGGAGATAAAAGCTGCTTTGTTTTGAAAAATGCCAAAACAAAGAAAGCCTAGGATTTACTGTGTTGAAAGTCTTGGCATTTGTATAGGGGGCGATGTCAGTGACTGGAGGATTTTTTGAGACGATTCTATTATGAAAAAGCTGGTAGCGCACCCCTGCGTGCAGTGAAAAAGCACCAAAGGGGAAGGATGCATTGCCAAAAATCGCAAAAGTATTAAGCCGCTCTGCTGCATCCCAATTCCCGCTATAACCAATTGGTTCTGTAGGGACATTCACCATGCCATTGTCTGTGAGGAGATTTTTGTAATAAATCCCAAACAAAGTCTCCTGCCCACCTTTGTAGGTGGTGTGTAGCCTCGCCTCGCCGATGAATTGGGCATTGTTGTAGTAATAGCCATCTTTTTTTTCATTTTGCACATAAATTCCAGGATATTCATTTGCAAGGGTGTCCACCTTTTGATAGGCCCCCACAACACTAAGCGTAGAGCTTTTGGTGAAGTATTCCATCTTGAGACTCGCATTCTGGGCATCTAGATTCATGAAGGGAGTTTTATTCAAAATCCTATCCTGCACGCCATCAGAAAATTCCTGCCAAGTAATGCCTTGATTATTGGGAAGTGTTAGACTCTTGATTTGAGACTGAGTGAAAAAAAAATCCTTGCGCGTAAAGGTGTGATAATAACTATAATTTGCATTCAATAGCAGGCTTTCTATAGGCTGATAATAGAGGCTTGTGCCTGCAATGAGGGATTGCCCTGGGTTTAGCATTTTTTTGGTCACGGGGTCTTTGATAAAGCCATTGTCATAGATGTAGCGAAAATTTCCCTTGCCCCAAAGCTTGTCCTTAATAAGCTCTCTGCCCATTTGTAGATTAATGCCCTGCTGCAGACGCGAGCCCTGCAAAGATGCAAGGGCATAGGGTTTTTTCATAGGGTTTTTGGAAGTGATAGAAATGATGCCAAGTGGTGCATTTTCTCCATAAAGTAGCCCCTCGCTTCCATTAATAAGCTCGATATTCTCTACATCCCCCAGGGTTTGGATAAGAAAGCTTGGGCTCTGAGGAATGCCATCTACATAGAGCCCGAGAATGGAGGAATAATAATCCGGACTAGAAACCCCACGATAAGAAATCATAGGGAAGGTATCTGCGCCTCGGGAATAGATGTGGAGATTGGGGAAAATTCGCCCCAATTGCTCCGTGGTTTTGATGGTGTATTTTATGAGTTCTTTTCCGGTGACTTTTGAGCTAGAGCGCTCTTTTTCTACTTTACTTTCATTTCCTGCTTCTGAGGTGGTCTGTATGCGCTCTAGGCTCGCCTCCTGCGAAAAAAGTGGAGTAAGAAACAATGGCGGTAAAAATATTTTTGTGAGATTTTTCATGATTTGTTCCTTATGATGAAAATAATGAACAAATGAAGGGGGTGTTTGAGTGGGTTTAAGTATTCCCGACGCTGGCATTATCCAGATCCGGTGCGGTCTAAGCTATGAGCTTACTCTCAACCTATTCATAGGCTCCCGTCACTTGTAGGCACTCATTATAACAAAAATCCCCCTGCGCGCTCAAAAAATTTCAAAATTCTAGCTGCTATGGGAAATCTCACACACCTGCGTGGAAACTCGCAAAATTTATGCGCTTTATCAAAATTGGATGCTTGCAAGGAAGATTGCTTGCTTGTGGAGGGGGAACTCAAGAGAAAATAAAAAACACCATGCAAAGATGCAAAAAATTCACACAAAAAGCCCTCTTGTGCTAGCTCCTATAATCTGCATTAATCTTGACATACTCATAACCCAAATCACAGCCATAAGCAAGATAACTCCCCTCTCCCATGCCCAGATCACATTCAATCAAAAAGCTCTCCTGCTGCATTTTTTTGCCAGCCCTTGCCTCGGTTTCTTTGTCAAAATAAATCTCTCCGCAATCATACACCAGCACGCCGCCAATACGGATTTTTAGCAGATTCGCATCGCATTTCACACCACTAGCTCCAATAGTAGAGGCGATACGCCCCCAATTAGGATCCCCACCAAAGATCGCAGTTTTTACAAGCAAGGAATTACTCAGAGCCTTGGCAGCGCGCTCTGCTTCTGCATCACTCCATGCAGAATTTATCTTGAATCCCACAAGCTTAGTAGAGCCCTCGCCATCGCGCACAATGTCCTTGGCTAGCTTTTCTAGCGCCATGACCAAAACTTCTTCAAAAATCTCCTCTTGCACCTCCACATCCTCACTGCAAAAGAGCATCACGCTATCATTGGTGCTCATATCTCCATCCACGCTGATTGTATTGAAGGTTTTTTTCACGGCCCTCTCTAACAGACTTTGAGCATTGTTTAGCCTTGCATCTGTGGTGATGTAGCAAAGCATTGTGGCCATGGAGGGCTGAATCATCCCCGCACCCTTTGCCATTGCTCCAATGCGAAATTTCTTACCCAAAGAATCGATTACTTCAAAAGCGATTTCTTTTGCATAGCGATCGGTGGTCATAATCGCGGTTGCCGCACGCTCATGTCCAGATTCATCGCGCTTCTCCAAATAGATTTGGTCAAAACTAGAGAGAATTTTTTCTTTTGGCAGGTGATAGCCAATCACGCCCGTGGAAGACATGATGGGATTTTGGATCTGGGGGAATTTTTTTTGCAATGCAGAGAGAATCTCATACACATCCTCTAGCCCTCTTTTCCCCGTCATCGCATTGGCATTTTTGGTATTGATAAGGACAAAATTACTCTTTTTGCCCGACACATTTTCCAAAAAATGCAAAATAGGCGCGGCTTTGAAGGCATTTTGAGTAAAAAGCGCGTACACACAGCAGGGAATTTGCATGTAGATATAGCCAACATCTAGGGCTGCCCTGCCCTCTTTATCCAGCTTCCCAAGCCCTGCGCAATACCCATCTGCAAGGAATCCTCTTGGCGCGCACACCCCCCCTTTGATGGGGAAAATCTTGTATTCCATTCCTTTCCTTTGTGATTTTGTCGATTCTATCACATATCCTTTTGCTTTTTGAGATTTTTTCAATACAATTAGGCTTTATCTGATGCGATAGCTATGCCCACGCTGCGCGAGAAATCCTGCGCACACCTTGGAATGAAAGATGCTTGCATTCCCAGAAATTTCAAAAATCCCAGCCAGGGATTGTGGGCAGGTTGAGCATGCACTAATTTTGAATCAACACAGGCTGCCACAGAGGCCTTGGCTTGAGAGTGAACAAGGGGGTGAATTTGAAAAGAATCTTGGTGTTTTTAGCGTTCTTGGCCCAAGCGCTTGCAGATGCCTATGGGGAAGGCTATAGCGATGGATTTAGCGATGGCTACAATACCCTGCTCTACAAAGAAGAAACACCCTTACTCAAAAAAAGAGGTCAACCCCCTGCCTATCAAGAGGGGTATGAACAAGGCTATAAAGAAGGGTTCAACCAGCCAAATCCCAATGCAGATACCTCCTTTGTCCTAGATCCCAAAGAAGAAGCAAGAGCAAAAGCAGAGCGTGAGAAAAAAGAGCAGGAAAAAAGAGCGAGGGCAGAGCGAAACAGAAAAGAAGCACAAAAGGCAGAGCGTGAGCGAAGACGCCAAGAAGAAATACTAGAACGTGAGCGCAAGAAGCAAGAGGAAAAGGAGCGCTTAGAGGCCCAGAGGCTGGAGGCGCTGCACAGAAAGGAAGAAGAAAAGGAGCGCTTAGAGCGAGAAAAGAGAGAACGCCAACGAAAAAAAGAGATCGAGCAGGCAAGGAAGCAAAGGGATGCGATCGCGCGCAGACAGCAAGAAGAAGAGGCTGAGAGAGCACATCTTGAGGAGCTAAACAGGATTAAGAAGCAGACAGAGGAAAATGCCAAAAGAGCCAGGGATACTGCTGCGCTCAATGCAAAGAGCGCAAATGCCCTCAATGCAGGCCGTCCAAGTGGAGTGCAGCAAGATAGAATCAAGGGCGTGAATGTGAATTTTTCTAATGGCACTGGGGTGAGAAATGGCAACCCACAAAATGCCAATGGCTTTGGTAACACCAGATCACCCAATCCCCCTGGGACAAATGGTAATCTCTATGCCAGTGCTTCTTTGAGTGGAAACGCAGCCAGGAATCCATCAAACAGTCTTGGTCAAAACCCCACGCTTTCTGCCAACAAAATCCCATTAAATCCATTAAACACCAACAAAAGAGGCACCTCTTTCCAACAAGCACAAAGAGGCATAGGCCCCTCCTACCTGCGGGGCGGGCTGGATGGAGATTTTGGATTGATTATAAACTCTGATGCCATCAGTTATCAGGAGGGCTATCGCGATGGATTTGAGGATGGTAGCAAAACCACCTACCAAAATGCCTATCGCCAGGGCTATCAAGAGGGCTATCAGGATGCGGGGCAGAAGATCTTCAAAGAAGCCTATTATCTTGGCTATCAGAAGGCATTGCAGGAATTTGCTAGAAAAAACAAAGCCTTTATCGCACAAAGAAGAAATTACGCCAATCAAAATCCCCAAAATTATCCTCAAGATTACCCGCAAAACCAGAACTACCCACAGAATTATCCACAAGGCCAAAATTCAAATTATGGCAATCAAAACTACACGCGGAATTCTCAAAATTATCCCCAAAATTCTCCAAACTACCCACAGAATTATCCACAAGGCCAAAACCCAAATTATGGACAAAGCCCAAATTATGACAATCAAAACTATCCACAGAATCCCCAAAACTACACCAATCGCAGAGAAGAGAGGATTAATCATGATCAAGCCCTAGATGAAGAGAAAAGATATCAAGCACAAATGGAAAAAAGGGCATATGACTCTGGGGATGAGGGGGCAAAGCAAGCCCTAGATGAAGAGAAAAGATATCAAGCACAAGCAGAGAAAGAGCGCAAAGAAGCAGAAATGAGCGAGAAAGAGCGCAAGAAGCAAGAGGAAAAGGAGCGCAAGCAAGCAGAGAAGGCCGCAAAAGAGGCAAAGAAGCTAGCCCAAAAAGCAGAGAAAGAGCGCAAGAAGCAAGAGGAAAAGGAGCGCAAGCAAGCAGAGAAGGCCGCAAAAGAGGCAAAGAAGCTAGCCCAAAAAGCAGAGAAAGAGCGCAAGAAGCAAACACAGAGATCCAATCAGGATTCCAAAGAAAGCACCTTTGGCAAGCAGGGTATTCTCTTTAGTGTGGGTGGTGGTGGCGCACTCATCTCCATGCCAAAAACGCAGCCAAACCTGCGCTACTCCTTCAATGTCAATCTCGCCATAGGTGGCTATTATCGCTTCCATAAATATTTTGGGTTGCAGTATTATTATGCATTTGATGGAGGTTTTTTCCAATCTCGCGCCACTCCAAAGATTCAGAATCTCTATGCGGCCAATACCCTCAATCTAGATGCGATTTTTCCCGTGTATGATGCGCCCCTTTTGCAGATGGAATTCATCGCTGGAATGGGTGTGGGTGTCAATACTGGCGCGATTTTCCTCAATGGCAATCAGATTAAGCAGTTTTATCAGCTTGATGTGCGCGCAAATCTCGCATTCCGCATGATGTTCTACCATCGCTTTGGCTTTGAGATCATCTCCCATGCCCCACTCCTGCCCATCAAAAACACCTACCATGGCATACCCACCAACTTCACCCCCTATGATGTGGGCATCAACTTCGTCTATATGCACAATTTCTAAAAGAAGCGGGGTAAAGTTCCTGCAACCACCTTAGGTGGTTTTTGCAAAGAATTGCCAATCGAATTAAAAAGATTCGAATTAAAAAAATTAACTCTTTTTGAAAAAATAGCGCGCAATGCGCGGGCCGGAGAGAAAGGGATATAGCTCTTCTGCTATTGGGTAGAGCCATGTGTTAGCACATGCTATGGGGTGCGCACAAGCGTAGGGGTAACACATTAGGCGTGTAAACGCGCTAGGATGCGAGCTTGCTCATTCAAGCCCCCCTCTTATAAAAGAAAAAACTCCCCGCAGGGAAAGGATAGTAAAAGCCTCCCGCGCAGGCAGTGTGGCGTTTTCACTCCCTACTTTTTAAATAACTTGCCATGACTCCCTAGCCTTACTAAGTGCAGATTGCTTGTTTTTATTTGATAGATTAAAAGCAATTTCTTGTCTTATGTGACATTCTCTAGAACCTGCATAATTGACTTTTAATGCGTGGGTCTCTGTTTTTTGTCTAAGGGCTCTTGTGCAGATCTGGTTTATAACGCTTAAAAGAGCTTGTTTAGGCGCCAAGCTCTGCGTGCTCATACTTTAGCATGGAGGAAATTATTGAAACGTAGTGCCACCATCAATGACAATAGTTTGTCCTGTGAGCCAGCCGCTTTGGCTTTGATCGCAGAGGAAGAGCGCTGCACCTGCCAGATCCTCTGGATTGCCCATCCTTTTGAGGGGGGATTGCTCCTCTACTTTGGCTCGCACCTCTGCATAATCAGGAAATGCCCTCAGTGCGTCGGTGTCAATAGGTCCACCACTTATGGCATTGACGCGAATGCCAAAGGCGCCAAGCTCTGTTGCGGCATACTTTACCATGGTTTCTACGGCATTTTTGGAGTTGCCATGCCCTGCGTAATTGGGCATATAGACAAGATTGCCCGTAGAGGAGAGAGACAAAATAGCCCCTCCGCCTACTTCCTTCATGCGCTTGGCTGCTTCTTGCGCGCCTACGACAAATGCCAAAACCGTGGCAGTGTAGATATTGCAAAGCCCCTTTGGCTTGAGTCTCATAAAGGGTGCAAATCCCCCCACTACATTTCTACCATAAATGATGGCATTGGAAATAAAAAAATCCACCCTAGGAAAATCCTCATCAATGCGCTTAAAAAGCTCAATATAAAGCTCTGGCTCCAAGACATTGAGGGCATAATATTTTGCTTTGATTCCGTATTTTTCTTCTACATCAAGAGCGATTTTATGCGCTTCTTCCTGGTTTTTGTTGTAGGTAAAGGCGATATTTACCCCAGCCTTGGCAAAGCGATACAAAATGGCCTTGCCAATGCCCCTAGTGGCCCCACTGATGACCAAAGTCTTTCCCTTCATGTTTTCTTTGCTTGCGTTCATTATTTTAACACCTCGTATTTTTGTAAAGTTTTTTCAAGGAGCTTCATGTTTTCCTTGCTTGGCGCCAGGAGTGGCAATCTGTATTCCAATGTATCAATGAGCCCAGAGAGATACAAGCATGCTTTGATGGGAATGGGATTGCTCTCACAAAACAAAACTCTATTGAGAACATATAGCTCATTGTTTATGGCTTTTGAGTCTGACATTCTACCACAAAGTGCAGTTTTTACAAGTTGCACAATCTTATCAGGAAGAAGATTCCCCGTCACAGAAATCACACCCCTACCCCCATTTGCAAGAATGGGATAATTGATAGAATCCTCCCCGCTAAAAATTGCCAAACCCTCTGCATAAGTATTGAGCTCGATGATGGTATTCATCGATCCGTTGGCCTCTTTGATGGCAAAAATATTTTTTACATCATTAAAAAGGGAAATAGCAGTGGCAGTCTCGATTTCCACGCCCGTCCTACTTGGGACATTATAGAGCATCAATGGGATTTCTACACTATTTGCCACGGCTTTGTAATGTTCATACAATCCTCTTTGCGTGGGCTTATTGTAATAGGGAGTGACGCAGAGGATGGCATCTGCGCCACATTTTTGGGCAAATTGTGCAAGCTCTATAGCCTCGTGAGTGGCATTACTCCCCGCACCTGCTAGCACTTTCACACCTGTATTTTTACAAGTCTCTACAGCAATCTCTATACACTGCTTATGTTCATTATGGCTAAGTGTAGCAGACTCTCCTGTAGTGCCCACAGGCACACAGGCCTGCATGCCATATTTGATCTGGCGCTTAATGAGCTCTATATAGCTTGATTCATCAATTTTGTTGTGTTTGAATGGAGTAATGAGAGCACTCATTGCGCCATCAAGACAAAAGCTCATTACTTCTCCTTTACTTGGGGTTTTAGGATCACGCTTGTGGATTTCTCAAGCACCAGATACTTTTTTGCCACCTCAACAATGTCTTGAATGTCAAGATTTTGAAAATTTTCTTCATAGTTCAAAAGAGGACGGATATCCCCTCGTGCAAAATAACTTCCAAATAAATCCGCCACACTAGAGGCATCCTCTAATCCATAAAGAAATTCCGCCTTCATGTTGATTTTTAGTTTTTGCAGTTCTTCTTGTGTGATTTTTCCCTCTTTGATTTGATTAATGATCTTAAAAATTTCTTGTTTGATTTGCTCTGCACTTATATTTTGATTTGCTGCGGCAATAAACATAAAAACCCCCTCATCCACCATGTCCATATTGTATCCATAGATTTGATTGACAAGCTTTTTTTTGTCTACGAGCTCTTGATAGAGCAGGCTACTTTTTCCATTGCTAAGCAGACTTGAGAGTGCGCTTAGGGCAACCTGGTCTTTGTGCGCAAAATTAGGGATCTTAAATCCAAAGGCCAGCCATTCAATTTGCGTATCCTTATGAACAATGATATTTCTTTGTCCATCTTGAATGGGCTCTTTGCTAAAAACCACGGGGATTTTGCCTTTGTTTTTGATGAGCCCAAAATGCTCTCCTGCCTTTTGAAAAACCTCTTTGGGTTCAATGTCTCCACTTACCAAAACAATGGCATTTTGTGGCTGGTAGTAGGTCTTGTGAAAAGTTCGAATATCTTTGATTTTCCAGTGCAAAATATCATCCATAAACCCAATGGGCGTCCAGTGATAGGGATGATAGGTAAATGCTGTATTGAAAAATCGAAAATACAAATACCCCGTAGGGGAGTTGTCCGTCCTCCAGCGACGCTCTTCTGCTACGACATCGCGCTCAGGTAAAAACTCTTCTTTCTTGAGGGAGAGGTTTTGCATGAGCTCTGCAAAGAGTCCCAGCGTCTTATCGAGATTTTGCGCGCTGGATTTTACAAAATAATGCGTATAATCAAATCCTGTAGAGGCATTGGTGATGCCACCAAACTTTTTGACAATTTCATCAAATTCTCCGGCTTTGAGATTCTTGCTAGATTTGAAATTGAGATGCTCTAGCATGTGCGCGATCCCACTTTTCCCCATAAATTCATTGCGTGAGCCTACTTTGTAAAAGATGCTTGTTTGGATTACATTGCTTTGATTGTGCATGGGAATGACTACAATTTGCAATCCATTTTCCAGCACCTTGCTTTCATATTTTGGTAAGTTGCTTGCTATACTCATTGCCATAACTCCTAAAAAAAATAAAAGTTTTTTCATAAATCTACACCTATTGCTTCATTGATATGCTCAAATCCATCTTGTTTTAGAAATTGCACAAGCCCTCCATTAATGCTCTTGCAAATGCCCGGGCCCTCATAAATTAGGCCTGTAAGGATTTGCACCAGGCTGGCACCCTGACGGATTCTCTTGTATGCTTCTTTGGCATCACTAATGCCCCCTACAGAGATTAAAATAGTCTTTTTGAAAAAATGCTCTGCCAAGACTTTGAAAACCTCTGCGCTTTTTTCTTTGAGCGCCTGCCCACTAATGCCCCCAATCTCTTTGGGATGGCACACCAAACTATAATCAATCGTGGTATTTGTAGCGATAATTCCACTTGCTTGATGATCGATTGCCCTCTGGCATACTGCGAGCATGGAATCTGTATCCATGTCCGGAGAAATCTTGAGAAATAGGGGCTTTCTTGTGAGGCTTCTAGCCATAGCAAAGAGCTCAGAGACAAAGCTCTCATTTTGCAAATCTCTGAGATTTGGGGTGTTGGGAGAGGAGAGATTAAACACATAATAATCCCCCAAATCCAAAAATTCTTTTAACACGGCTTCATAATCTTTGAGGGCATCTTTTTGCTCGATATGTTTATTTTTGCCAAGATTAATTCCCAGCGGGATACAAAAGGGGAAGGATCTTTGTAAGCGATTTTTAATCTTTTGTGCACCATCATTATTAAATCCCATTGCATTTTGGATGCTCTTTTCCTCAACATGACGGAATAAGCGAGGCCTAGGGTTGCCCTCTTGTGGCCTTTGGGTAATGGTACCCAACTCCAAAAACCCAAATCCCAGCGCACTTAAACCCTCAAGCATGGAGGCATTTTTGTCAAATCCTGCAGCAAGACCAATGGGATTGTCAAAAATAAGACCACAAACAGTGTTTTGCAACATGCTGTGGGAATCATGAAACTGGCGTAATAAAAAATCCTGCACCAAGGGCTTATTGGCAATGTGGGAGAGGAATTTCTCTGCATACTTATGCGCATTTTCCGCATCACATTTGAAGATCAGATTGCGGAATGTCTGGTAGCTTATCATTCTTTTCCCTGGATTAGTTTGTAGCTTTGTGCAAGCTCCACATAATGCCTAGAGCTCTCTGCTATGGAGAGGATTTCCTGGTCGCTTAGCTCTCGTATAAATTTTGCGGGATTCCCCATGATGAGAGATTTTGGTGGGAATTTTTTGCCCTTGGTAACCAAAGAACCCGCACCAACAATGGAATGCGCGCCAATATGCGCATCATCCATGATAATACTCCCCATGCCAACAATGACAAAATCCTCGATAGTGCAACCATGGATGATGCAATTATGACCAATGGTGACATCTTCTCCGATCTTGACATAGCCCCTGCCCTCACTATCAGGATAGCCCACATGGATGGTAGTGAGATCTTGGATGTTGCTTCTTTGGCCAATCTGTATGTAGTGGACATCCCCGCGCAACACACTGCCAAACCAAATGCTGCAATCCTTTTGAATCTCCACCTGGCCAATAATATGCACTCCATTAAAAACATAGGTCTGAGGATGGAGAATGGGGGTGTGAGAATGATGAGGGATTAATGTTTGCTCCATAAGATTATGCTCCCATCTTTTTTGATTGCGTAAGTAACAAAATGTTGATGCAGATCCCCCTGCTCCATGCCCGGGCTACCGATGGGCATATTTGGCACAGATAATCCTGCGATGTCCTTGGGTCTTTCTTGCAGTAGGCGCTTGATATCTTGAGCAGGAATATGCCCTTCCAAAAAATATCCCTCCACCATGCCTGTATGACAGCTTCGCATTTCTCTGGGAATCTTGTATTTGTCTTTGTATTCTTGAACTCTTGGTGTTTTACTCTCTTCTACATCAAATCCATTTTGCCCAAGATATGCACTCCATTTTCCACAACATCCACAGTTAGAATCCTCATACACAGTGACGTGAGATTGCGCAAACAATGCGCCAAACATAAGCCCAAGGCATATTTTTTTCATCATTACTCCCTGGAAAATCAGATAGGGCATTATAACGAAAGTTGAAAAAACAAAGGCATGCCAGAGGCAAGGTTATGGCCTGCTTCCTTAATATCTTTTGCAAAAACTTCCACAGTCACAAGCTTTGGATTTATGGGGTTAGGATTTGTGAGTTTTGTGGAGTGGGGTATAGGAGCAACGCAAGAGGCTTGAATAAAGCCAAAGACAATTATAAAATTTAAAAGCTCTTGGCTTAGGACTCTAGGCGCGCGCTAATTCCCTATCTAATGCTTGAAGAAAATGTGAGCTATAAGATCTGTCTTGAGGTATTTTGGAGCGAAAATCCAAAAGGATGGAAAAATAATCCTCCTTGCTCATTGCACCTCTAAGAAGCTCGTACTTAAGATAGACCCAATAGGTGTTTAACACATCGCTTTGGCAATAGGTCTGGATTTGCTCCATCTTCTCCTCCTCATCCAAAGTAGGGTCATAATAGATATGATGCACCATGTCTCCGCTGATGTCATATTTCCCTGGGAGATCTAGCATCATACAGATCTTATCTAGCTGCAATCCGCGCACATTGCCAAAATTTCCTAAGGTATCAAATAGGTCTACATGAAAGCGCTCACTATATCTTTGGCGATAGTTCTCCCATTTGTTTTTGTTGTGCTTGGGATTCTCTGTCTCATAGTAAGCAATGGCAGAGAGATTATAACGCATGCTCCTTAGCAGAATCGCAGGGATGTCAAAATTGCGCCCATTAAAGCTTACAAGCTTGGGGTTTTTCTTATCCATAAAGCTCAAAAACTCTGTGAGCAAATTCTCCTCTCCCTCGCCTTTGCCAAAATTACCCACCTTGATAAAATACCCATATTCATCTGCAAGCACACTGGAGATACAGATGATTTTATGCAAATGCAAGGGGAGAAATTCACTGCCAGTCTTTTCTTTTTGCAGAAAAAAGGCATGAGCACAGAGATCCAAATCACTCAAAAGGGCTGCATCAGGATACATACGACGCAAAATATCTACATCGGGAATGGTTTCAATATCAAGCACACAAATCATGGAGGCATTGTAGCAGGAAAATGCAACAAGCAAAATCCATAGCCAAAAAAAAACATTCAGAGGGGCAGGCAAGGGAGCAGACATTTATACCAACAGAGATAATGATTAAGGAAAACACACAAAGACAAACAAGAACAAAAAAGGGAGGAGGAAGTCCATAAAATCTATGGACTTTTGAAGATGGGATTAGAACAGCGCCTTAATGGCATTTTCAATCACCAAGCGATTGCCCGGCTCTATGAGTCGCTCTCCTACCTCCACTCCATTTTTAAAAAAAAGCAATGTGGGAATTCTTCTGATGTTGAGAGTTTCTTTTAGAGATTCTGCATCATCAAAATTCACCTTATAGAACTTCACTTTCCCCTCATATTCCTTGGATAATGCCTGCATGATGGGCTCAATCCTCACACAATCAGGGCACCAAGAAGCACCAAATTCCACTACCACCAACCCCTCTTTTGTGACTTGTCCATATTCTTTTTCTGTGATATTTTGCATGTTCACTCCTTGTCTTTAAAGATAGGGGAGTATAACATCTTTTTATTTATGCAAAGATCTTCACAAGCAAAAAGCCAAGCACCAGCAGGGTTCCAAATAAAATTGCCCCCAAGAGAAATGCCCTCCCCCCAGAGCTTAGGAATTTTTTGAGATCAATCTGCAATCCCAGCGCACTCATTGCAAACACCAAGGAGATGCTACAAAGAAGGCGCAGGATATACGTGCTTTTTTCTATCAAATCCTGAGAGAGGAAGGGGCCAATCAAAGGATCGATAAAGGAATTGATTACCACCATCAAAAGAAACAAAAAAGCAAACCAAGGGATGGGGAACTGACGCCTTACTCCTTCTTTTGGATTTTTTGCCGTGAGATAGGGGATGATCAACAAAAGTGGAACGAGCAAAATTACACGAATCATTTTTACTGTGATGGCAGCAACACTTGCATCTAGACCAATGCTCCCTGCTGCCCCCACAACATTTGCCACCTCATGAAGTGTCGCACCAATATAAACCCCCATCTGCGTCTGACTAAAAGAATCGTGCAAAAAAAACACATAAAAAAGCGGATACAAAAACATCGACAATAATCCAAAAAACACCACCGTCCCCACTGCGATGATCCCCTTGTAGGGCTCAGACTTGATGGAAGATTCTAGCGCAAGCACAGCAGCCGCTCCACAAATCGCACTCCCCCCACTCACAAGCATGGCGACATCTTTGTCTAATTTCAAAAATTTCACCCCAACATAGCTGCCCAGTGCAAAAATCCCCACCACCACACAAAGTGCGATCAAAAAGCCACTCCATCCAATGCCACTGATTTGATCCAATGTGACATTGAAGCCATAAAGCACAATACCAAAGCGCAAAAGCTTCTTGGCACTAAAATTTATGCCAGCTTCTAGATAGTCTTTCTTCCTACGAAAGAGCGGAGAGAGCAATGCTCCCATAATCACGCCTATAAGAAGCGCGGAGATGGGGATTCTTCGCGCAAAAAGCAGACCTTCAAGATAAAAAGACACAAGGACAATTACCCCAACAAATAAAATCCCATAAATGAGGCTAGTGCGCATTTCCCTCTTCTTTTAGCTTAAGTTTGAATAATTTTTTGTCAAAAATTGCGATGTAAAACATTCCCTCAAACACCTTGATATCCAGCAAAAACCCCTCGACTTTTACCTCACATTTTTTGATTCCACTTTGCAGCGTTGTGGCTTGAAATAAAATCTCATGCCCGATTTCAATAGGAGCTAGAAACTTGACATCTGAGCCAATGATGATGCTATTACGCTTATTGATTGCACAAAGTGCGGCATAAGAAGCGCTATTGAAAATAAAGCCTGCGTGTATGGATTTTTCTCCATCAGTTGTCATGATGGATGAGGCGCTAAAAACCACCTGTGCGCTTCCTTCTTTGATGCTCACAAGCTCGCCGCACAGATCCACATTGATGGCATTGCAGATGAGGAGCTTATCTTTTGGCTTGATTAGCGAGGAGGTTTGTTCAAAGTCTTGTTCTTGCATTTTTCATCCTTTTGAATTTGAAATATGCTCTTTTTGGCAGAGGGTAACCCTCAATCGTTTGCCCTTTTTGCAAATCGACAAAGGAATCTAGACTCAGAGAATCCATCCATTCTGTTTTGCGCTGCTCTTCTAGGGTCGTGGCTTTGATGTTGATGATTTCTATGAGTTCGAGTTTTGCGCGAAAACACCAGGACAGCAATGCGGGAATAGAGGGAATGAAATACACGTTTTTCATTTTGGCATAGCTTTCTTTAGGGGTGAGTGCAACCTCTTTATCATCATCAATGATAAGTGTGTCTAAAACCAGCTCACCATCCTCTCTGAGTGCACGTGCAAGCAGCTTGAGGGCAGATATGGGATCGCTTCTGTGATAGAGCACACCCAGACAAAAAATTACATCAAATTTTTTCTCATAAAAACGCAAATCCTCCACCCCCAGGAGTTGAAAAACAATTGGAGTCTGCAAAAAGTGATTGAGGAAGCAAAATTGTGCATAAAAAATTTCCCCAGGATCAAAGCCCATGAGGGATTTTGGATTGTGTTTGAGCATTTCCCATAAATAATAGCCATTATTACAGCCAATGTCTGCGACATCTTTTTGCTCTAGATTTACATGAGGGGCAATTTGCTCCCACTTCATGAAGCTGCGCCACTCACTATCAATAAACAAGTCTCCCAAATAAAATGGCCCCTTACGCCATGGCAAAAGAGCTCTAGCAAGATTTGTGATTGTTTCTTGATCTTTTTGGCAGAGCTCTGGCAGATTGATGTGCACTCCATTTTCACAGTGATAGGGGCAGGGATTGGAAAGCTTTGGCAATGTGGAGATTTTTTCAAAAAGCTCTTTGATTTTTGGATTTTTAAAATTCATCAAAAAGACTTGCCATGATTTTTGGTGCATGGGATTGCAGTAAATGCGTGAGATCTTCATTTTTGATTCCAAAAACCAATCCAAAATGAAAATTCTCCTGCTGGAAGAAGGAATATAAATCTTCTTTGTCGCCATAAAAAAGAGCGGGAAAGGGGAGCTCTTCTGCACAATCCTTGGGGAGAAATGTCATAATCCTACCCCATTTTCCATTGAGCGCAATGTATTTGAGATACTTTTTGAAATCTTGTAGCTCCTCTTGGGCGATGAGGACCTTATTGCTTTTGCCATAATCTACAAGCCTTGGGGTAGAATCAATGAAGTTGGGCTTAATGGCAGCTAGCTCTTTGAGCGCAGATAAATCATATTGGATTTGATAATTCTCGCATAAATACAAAACCGCGCACAGATCCTGTGCAAACAAAACAGGGAGATTGATATGATAATGCAAAAATTTATAATAAAAACGCAGATCAAACAAGGTCGCCACCCGAATATCTAGCAAGGATTCCTGTGGCACGATGCTTGGAGTGGAGTCTAGAATGTATTGCAGGGGTTTTTTCTGAGAAAATAAAATAGCCTTATAGAGATTTTCTTCACAAAACAAAAGGCTGACGATCTCCTCTAAATTCTCATCATAAATGAGCACATTGGCATCCGTGCAAATTTGTTTGAAAATAGCAAATTCAAGATCCTTGAGGCAGAAGGCCTCGATTTTTTTGCTTAGCAGGAAATAACGCAAAAGCCTTGAGATCGCTTCTTCTATGTTTTTTACCTCAATCCAAGCAATCTCAACATCATTGATTAATACGCTTTGGTCATACACGATACCATAAGCACCCATGGCAATGGCTGCATCAATCTCTTGTATATTTTTGGCAAAAAACAAATCTCCTTTTTTGAGAGCATTTAGCGCAAAAGAAATTCCACTAAATGCATCTATGGCGGGGGCATTGTGCAGTTTCCCCTGCATCAATTCAATCATTTGATTCAATCTCACTAGCTTACCTTGCTACCATTTTGCTTTGTTTTATCCACCTTGAGAAGTCCTAGCCCCTCCAAATCCCTGACTGCAAGGATCATTCCCTCTGAAATCTCTCCCATGATTTTTGCGGGCTTGAGATTGGCAATCACACAAACTTGCTGATTTTTAAGACTCTCTGGAGTATAGAACTCTGCAATTCCTGAAAGTATACATCTAGGGCGCTCCTCTCCCAAATCCACTGATAACCTTAAGAGCTTCTTGCTTTTTGGGAGTGCCACTGCCTCCAAAACAGTCCCCACCCTAATGTCTAATTTGGAAAAATCCTCGATGCCCACAAGCCTATCGGTACTTAGGGCCTTGAGGGATGCATGCACTTTTGATGCCTTTGGCGCAATGGCTGCATCATGCTGGGATTGCACTTCTTTGCTCTCCTCAATTTTTGGGAAGAGTGCTTCTATTTTTTTTAGCCTTAGATCTGCTTCCCAGTGGCGCTTTGTAATGTATTTGGCATAATTTGCAGCCGTGGCCTCAATTCCAAATACACTTAGGATTTTTTGTGCAGTCTCTGGCATGATGGGATAGAGACACAATGCCCCTTTGATCAAAATATTTCCAATTACAAGCAAGAGGGAGGCTGTGGCTTTAATCTGTCCTTGTTTCATAAGATTCCAGGGCTCATATTTGGGGATCAGGGAGTTTGCAAGTGTAAAAATTTTCCACAATTCCTCCAGATAAGAAGAGGGCTGAATTTCATTCATGAGGGGCTCTAACCTTGCTAGGATCTGCTCGATTTGCTTTTTTTCTTCATACAAAGAAAACTCGCCACTCAAATGCAGTGCAAAATATTTTTCTGCCATCCCTAGCGTGCGGCTAAGAAGATTCCCCAAATCATTGGCAAGGTCGGTGTTAATCCGCTGTGCCAGGGATTTTTTTGCAAAATTCCCATCATTTCCAAAGCTCACCTCACGCAACAAAAAATAGCGCAGATGCTCAATCCCATAATCCTCCCCAACCTCTTTAGGATTGACAACATTGCCCAGGCTTTTGCTCATTTTTTTACCCTCAATCAACCACCATCCATGTGCGCAGATGACCTTGGGCAAGGGCAGCTCTAGACTCATCAAAAACGCAGGCCAATAGATGGCATGGAAGCGCAAAATATCCTTGCCAACAATTTGGATGGCATTCTCCCAAAAATCCTTTTGAAAATTTGCATCGGGATATCCAAGCGCAGTGATGTAATTCAAAAGCGCATCCAACCAAACATAGATAATGTGCCTTGGCTCTTGCAAATCTTTGGGAAGCGGGATGCCCCATGCAAAACTCGTGCGCGTGATGGAGAGATCATTAAGGCCATTTTTTACAAAATTGATGACTTCATTTTTTCGAAACCTTGGGAAGATGCAATCACTTTTTTCATACCATTGAAGCAATTTATCCTGATACTTGCTAAGTGCAAAAAAATAGCTCTCCTCTTTGATGAGATTTGTGTTTCTACCACAATCAGGACATTTTCCATCTAGAAGCTGTGAAGGAGCGAAAAAACTTTCACAACTAATGCAATAATTTCCCTCATACTCGCCCTTATAAATATCCCCCTTTTGATACATCTTGGAAAATGCCTCCTGCACCCCCTTGATGTGGCTAGCATCTGTGGTGCGCACAAAATGATCATAATCAATGCCAAAATAATCCCAGAGATTGCGAAATTCCTGGCTGATTTGATCAGCATAGGCCTTGGGGGTTTGGTGCTTTTTTTGTGCAGATTGCTCGATCTTTTGTCCATGCTCATCTGTGCCAGTGAGCAAAAATGTCTCTTCTCCCAAGAGGGTGTAGTACTTTTTGAGCATATCCGCCAAAATATTTGTATAAGCATGCCCAATATGAGGAACATCATTGACATAATAAATGGGCGTAGTGATGAATTTTTTCATGGATTTTTTCCCTCGGGTTTTTGGGAAAGATTATACAAAAATCTTATTGGAAATTTGCTTAAACATAGCGCAGGACCCTCTTTCCCTCCTGGTTTTTGATGTCTTGAAATTGATCAAAATAATCCAAATAAGCAATCAAATATTTTCTACTAATCCCCCATTCTTTTTTCAAGATTGCCAGATCCAAAAAATGATATTTCTCTAACAAATCGCGCATTTCTTTGAGGATGTGATTTAGCGTGATCGTAGGCAAAAATACATTCTTCTCTAAACGTGTGATTTTTTGTGCTTTGCAGAGTTTTTTGAGTGCATATGCGCCAATGCTAGGGTCAATATCTAGCAATGCATAGAGATGACTAGGAGCCTTTGGGGTTTTGCCACAACTTAGCAAATTTTCATAAAGCTTCTCTCTAACATAGCTTTGCAAATCCTTGATGGAATTATTTTTTGAGACAAATAGGCCCTTGTTCTTGGAAATCTCTTGATTTTTGCATAAATCTTGCAGGGCAGATTCTAGGATCAAAGGGGATGCCCAGGGAATCTTGCTAGAAAGCGATTTGCTAGAGAGGAGTGCGAAGGGATTTTTTGCATAAATCTTGCGCACAAGAGAGGCAATCTCTCCTAGAGCTTCTTGATGATAGAGTATGAGATTTTTGCTATCTAGCACGCTATTTGGAACAAGTGCAGCGATTTTTAAAGCCTCTTCTTGAGTAAGACAGAAGCGCTGTGAAGCACAAATAAGCCCAAATCCCCTCTTGTGTGCAAGCAAGATCCTGCCAAAACTCTCTACAAAATTTTTTGATAGGAGAGAGTGTAGCAAGGGAATTTTTTGGGATTTTTTGATGGGGTCTGTGATGGGACACAAAATCCTTCCTCCGGCAATATTTTTCTCTTCATCCCTCAAGACAAAGCGCTCCCCAAAGATGCTATAGATTTTTTTATCCGTTTGCAATGTGGCAAAGATCTGCCCCTGCTCCCTCTGCAAGACTAGGATTTTTGCATGGCAGCACTTTGTCCCGATATAAAATTGCACCTTGAGATTGTGCAAATCTTGCTTCACCAATGGATAAAGCACCACATCGATGCGATCAAACCCCCTCATAAAACCCCTTTGGGTTAGAAGATAGCCGCGTTTAAGCTTCTTGCTAGGAATATTTGCGAGATTGATGCCAACACGGTGAGAAAAAGAAGCGTGAGAGAGATTTTTGTGATGCATTTGCAAGGAACGCACCTGTAATTCTCTTTGGAGCTCACAGACAAAGACTTTTTGACCAACTTCAATCCCTCCACTTACTACACCGCCACTCACCACGCTGCCAACACCCGGGAGAGAAAAGCTGCGATCTATGTAGTAGCGAAAAAAATGCGCGGGGGTTTTTTGAGGCTTATGGATGGAATCTAACACATTTAAGAGTTCAAGCCTTAGCTTTGGCTCATAGATGCTAAAACTAAGAATGGCCTCTAGAGAAATGTTACTAAAGCGCGCAAAGAGATCTAGAACCTGAGATCTAAGGGCTAGATTTTGGGGGAGATCTACCTTGGTGATGACGCAAATGGCTTTTTGGATGCCCAAAAAATTGGCAATCTCTAGATGCTCGATGCTTTGGGGCATGATGCCATCATCACTCGCGATCACAAGAAGCAATACATCGATGCCAAATGCCCCAGCAATCATGTTTTTCACTAACTTATGATGTCCTGGCACATCAATCAATGTTATGGTACGGCTAGGAGTCCTTAGGTGAGAAAAGCTAATATCCAGAGTAATCCCCCGCTCTTTTTCCTGCGGGCTCTCATCTCCATCAAAACCATTGAGCGCCTTGATGAGAGAAGTTTTGCCATGGTCGATATGACCCGCTAACCCCACAATGATGTCATTATCCATTGCGATTTTTGTAGTCTAAATATCCAAATGTTTTGAGTAACACAAAGCCCTGATTTGTGATTTTGCCAAGGGAAGGCAGCGGGATGCCATTGAAAGTATTGTTTTTTACGATGGTGTAGTGCATCATGTCTTCAAAAATCACGCGATCCCCACGCTGCAATGCAACATCAAAGCTATAATCCCCAATCACATCTCCTGCTAGACAGCTAGGGCCGCCAAAGCGATAGCGATATTTTGCTACATCTTCTCCCTGGTCTTGATGAATGCCCCATCTATTTAGCACGCGCACCCTTGGGCGATAGGGCATCTCTAAGCAATCTGGCATATGCGCAGTAGCAGAAACATCCAAAATTGCAATATCCATTCCATTGTGAATGAGATCCACCACTTCCCCGATCAAAAACCCACTCTCCCAACCAACAGCCTCCCCTGGCTCCAAAAATACCGCGACTTCATTATAGCGCTTGCGAAAATCTTTGATGATGCCATCTAGGAGTGCGAGGTCATAACCCTTTCGCGTGATGTGATGCCCGCCACCAAAATTGATCCAAGACATTTGAGGGATGTAATCTCCAAAATGCCTTTCAAAATGCACCAACGTGCGCGCAAGCGCATCAGAATTCTGCTCGCAATGGGTGTGGAAATGCAGGCCGCTGATGCCTTCTAACCCATAGCTCTGCACTCCTTTTTGGAATTCACTAGGATTGATGCCTAGGCGACTGCCGCTAATGCAAGGATTATAGATGGGGGGAGTGACCTCGCTATAGAGAGGATTGAGGCGCAATCCCACTTCAATCTCTTGCTTATTTTCTACTCTAAATATCTTATTTTTTTGCTCGATTAGGGGTTTAAATTCCTGCCACTGGGCAAAGGAATTGAAAATGATATGCGTAGCAATTTCTATGAGATCTAGCATTTCTTGATGCTTGTAAGCAGGAGAGAACACACAAACTTCTTTGTTTTTTTCCCTCCCTCCAAACTCCTCTGCCCCAAGCCTTGCTTCATGAATCCCGCTAGCAGTGGTGCCACTTAGATATTGGGAAATGAGAGAGAAGCTTGGATGGAGGGCGTAGCCCTTAAGCGCGAGCAAAATCTTTGCACCGCTAGACTTTTGGATGGAATCTAAAATCTCAAGATTGCCAAGTAAAAGCTCTTCTTCTAGCACATAGCAGGGAGAGGGGATATCCCATAGGATGTCGTGCTGCATTATTTGTTTAGCAATTCTTGAATGGCCTCTTTGATCTCGATGGGATTGGATTTGGATATGAAGCGATCGGCTTTAAGGGAGAGGGCCATGTATTCATTACTGCTTCCACTCATGGAAGAATTTACAATCACGGGGAGATGTGCGGTGTCTGGATTGTTTTTGACCTGCTTGATGACCTCAAAGCCGCTGACTTGGGGCATCTCCAAGTCCGTAATGATGAATCCAATCTCATCGAGTTTTGTTTTTTTGTCAAAGAGATAATCCAAGAGCTTCTCGCCATTGGTGAAATCTAGATGTTTTAGCTCGAGTTTGTCTAGGATGAATCCCATGGTCTTTAGCACGCTTGGGCTATCATCTGCTAGTAATGCGATCTTTTTGGTGGGGATTTTTTTCAATTCATTGAGTTCGAGCTGTTTTTCCTCCTCAATCCATGGGAACACATCCACAAGCATTTTTTCGATATCCACGACCTGCACCAAGCTCCCATCAAAATAGCGCGTATAGCTCACAAGCTTATTGTTATAAGCGCCCCCCGTGATGCTCACGCCCTGCTCAATCTCTGTCCATTTCTTAGACAAGATCCTATCTGCTTCAAAAATCCTCACCCCAATTGTCCAATGAGAAAATTCACAAATCATAATGACATCATCCTGGCCGCCTTCTCTGTGGATCCTGTGATCTTTTAGACTGCGATTAGGAAAGTTTCCATCATAATGAAACCACTTCCTCATATCCACAAGCGGCAGGGTCATGCCACGAATGGTGATGAGACCCTCTACCAGCGCATGCTCTTCGAAACTGATGGTATTGAGACTTCCATTGTATTTGACTACTTCGCGAATTTTAAAGACATTGACTGCATAGAGATCCTTGTCTTTCTCTAGGCGAAAACAAAGCAATTGCAGCTCGTTATTTTTGTGTAGGGATGTTACCTGATCGACTTGAACTAAGTTTGACATAATCCGCCTCTCTTCATCAAAAAAAGTTTCTGCAATCATATCATTTTTCGTGTAAAAATTTTAAGCCAAATCAATAGGATTTATGCGAAAAATTGGGGGATAGCAAGCGTACTGGGGGTGAGGCGACTCGATTTGTAGGAAAATTGCATTTTTTGCATAACTCCTCTATGGCAATGCCTTTTTCAAAGCCCTCTTTGATAGCAACAGATCTTGGAGAGTGATAGATTTCTTGCAGGCTTTGCACATTCACATCCCCAAGTGCAATCACCCCAGCAGCATCGATACAGCAAGGCACCACAATCCCATTGGCAAGGATTGCGATTTGCTCCTTGATGGCATGGCAGCGCCTGCTATCACAGCTTTTTTTTAGACTCATATCTGCCCAGGTGAAGCTTTTGGTAATCACCAAAAAAATATATTCTCTAAGCTTGTAGCGCCCATAAACATGGGGTTCTTTGATTTGCACGCCAAAAAAGCGCACGATCTGCTCTAAAACAGCAGGATTTAAGAGGCGATCTTGCAGGCGCAGATTGAGAAAAATCTTTGATTGGCGCATTTGGTGCAGTGCACAAAATTCCAAAATCTTTGCAAGATAGTCTTTTTTGTGGGGATTTTTGGGATCCAAACCCGCATCCAGCGAAAAAGCCACCTGATGAATACAGGGCTCAAAAAGCAGCTCTTGGCAGAGGTAATAGCCGCTAGTTACAATATCTGCCCTAAGTGCATATTTTGTCAAAAGATCCAGATAGGAGGAAAGATCGGTATGTTTGCAAGGATCTCCCAGGACATGGAGGCTCACGAGCTTGGTTTTTCCCTGGATTTGGGAGAGGATTTTCTCAAAAAGCAAGAGGCTCATCTTCCCGCGCACCCCTTTTTGCTGTGGGCAAAAAGAGCAATTTAGCCCACAAATATCGCTGATTTCTATATAGACTTTTTTGAAACGCAATCCCAGATCCATACTTTGGGGAATTATAGCCTTTGTAAGCAAAGATCCATCCATAAAAATCATTACTATTTTTCTAAAAATGCGCATAAAATGGAGGCAGAGTGTGGCAAAAATTCCCAGGTATTTCTTGATTTTTTTGCTATGATTTTCCCTATCACAAAACAAATAACATTAAACTGCGAGAAGAAAAATGAAGAGAATCTTGCTATTTTTATGCCTCTTAGGCTTCATTGATGCAGAAGAAGAAAATCCTAAAAATGGCTTATTTTTTGGACTAGAGGTGGGCCTACAAACAGCAGCGCTCAATCACGCTTTTGAAAATGGGGCTTGGAAGGGCTTTGTGGAGCATCCTGCCGGGGAGTTTGGCATCAAATTTGGAGATCAGCTGTATTACACCAATAATTTTGGCGCCAAATTATCCCTATATGGAGGCATCTCAACACCCATCACCCAAGGCTTCGCACTAGGGGATGCAAGAGCCAAAATCGATCTATTGCCCCTAAGTTTTGGGGTGGATTTTGAATTTTTGTATGATTTTTTGCAAAAGGGAAATTTTTTGCTAGGGGTGAACTTTGGCGCGGGTTATCGCTTTGTGTATTATCGCAATCGTGAAACCAGTGTGCAAAATGGGTTTAAAAACTCCTTCAAAAGCAATGATTTCTACCCCCAAATTGGACTACATTTCTTCCTAGGGAGGCATCAAATTTTTATCAATTACAGGGCCGGGGGGCTGCTGTATCAAAATTCCAAAATCCTGCGAGGCATCATAAAAAACACCATGCCCCTTTATGCGAGACTAAGAACCAGTGATTATATAGCAATGGAATATCTCTATCGATTCTAGTCCCAGGGTCTCTAAGATCTGTAAGGGTTGAGGGACCTCTTTGAAAATCCTTGGCTTTGGTCGCATGGATTTTTAAGAGATCGTGCATTTGAGTCCGCTGGGTCATGATCCCAGTTTTTAGAATTTTTGTGAATTTTTACCAGTAAATTCTGATTTTTTTATGAACTTTTCAATTTTTCTTGATAAGTTTTGATTTTTATGTTAGATTGACTCAGAAAAATAATTGTAATTTTTGTAAATAATAATTATAATTATGTTTTGAACAAAACACATAGATCGACACAAGGAGATGACTTGGAAGCCGTGCAATCATTTCAAGAACATTTACAATCCTGGGGGTATTTATTATTATTCCTCTATTCTTTAGGTGGAGGATATTTGGCCATCATTGCAGCGGGTTTTCTCAGCAGCCTAGGAAGCATGGATATCACCCTTTCTGTCCTGGTGGCTTTTGTGGGAAATGCCATTGGCAGCGGGATTTTTGCAGTCCTGGTGCGAAGTCAAAAAAAAGATTTTGCAAGATATTTTCAAAAACACAGGCGCAAGGTCGCCCTAGCGTTTTTGTGGCTCAAAAAATATGGCATTGGGCTGATTTTTTTTAGTAAATATATTTTTGGGATCAAGGCAATTGTTCCCGCGGTCATTGGTCTAAGCAAATACAGCTTGAAAAAATATTGGATTTTCAATACTCTTGCATGCCTCTTGTGGGCATTGGTGATGGGGCTACTTAGCTACTTTGCTAGCGAATTGGTAAAAAAACTCCTAGAGAAACTCGTTTTTCTGCCCCCCTATGCGATGCCATTGCTTTTATTGGGAATTGGCGTTTTGTTTGTTGGGGCACTAAAGTACTTTAGTAGCAAAAAAATGGTATAACTCTTTGCATCAACAGTGAAAGGAAAAATTATGAAAAAAATCGGCATTTTTTATGGAACAGATGGCGGAAATACTCATACAGTCGCAGATAAAATCGCGAAAGAAATTGGCGGGGAGGTGGATGTAATTGACATCTCCAAGGCTTCAAAGGATCAGGTACTGGGGTATGAGAATCTCATTCTTGCTAGCTCTACTTATGGCGCTGGGGATTTGCAATCTGACTGGGAAGATATTCTAGATAGCTTCTCTCAAGAGGATTTCCATGGGAAGGTGATTGGCCTGGTGGGACTAGGAGATCAGGATACCTATAGTGATACATTTTGCGATAGCCTTTCTCATCTCTATGAAAAAGTCAAACTTGGTAAGGTAGTGGGCCATACTGATGTGGATGGCTATGACTTTAGTGATACCAAATCCATTGAGGATGGAAAATTTGTGGGTCTAGTGATTGATGAGGACAATCAAGAAGACCTCAGCGATGAGCGCATCAAAAAATGGGTGGCAGAGATTAAACCTCTTTTCCTCTGATTCTTCTAAGCACCTGCATCATCTAGGCATTCCATCCTTAGATGGTGCAGGCACCCAGCACAGGCTTGAGTGGATTTGATGGCATGGGATTTTAACCATCCTTGCAATTTGTGAGCACTCTTGCCTCAAACCACCTAACCCCATCCCCCCTAAACACATCACACAACCCAAACAATCCCAATCTCATAAAATCCCAAAAAACTCACGAGCCACTGTTTTGTGGCATTGCAAAACATCCCGCACTATGCGCAGAACGCAAAAACGCGCATAGTACGCACAAAGCCATAGAGACTATTGCATGGCAGGAGTTACAAAAACACTCTTTCGATGAATCACTATTTTTGGGTCATCTGCCTCATAAATTTCAATCTCCAGTGGGATGGTGACATCCTGCTCATTGGAGAGTTTTTTGCCCTTGCTCCAAGTTCGCAAAATCACGATTTGCTTGAGCTTCTCTCCTGGATCCACCTCTATGGATTGCTTGGGACGGAGGATTTCTATGTCATCACGATTGGTGATACGAAAATAATAGCGATGGGGGCGATTTTCTGTGTTTTCAAACAAGAAAACATAAAAATTATCAATCGCGCCATTTTTTCGCACCTCATAGAGCTGGGTGTTGCGATCGATATTTACCAGCATGGGCTCTTTTTTGCTTCCCATAAATAGCATGATTCCCACCACAAGCAAGATGATGATGAGATAGCCAATGGTGGCTGCTCGGAAATACTTCACCCTGGAATTTGTGCTCACTGCATTGGGCGAACTCCAGGAAACCAGAGAGGGTTTATTGAATTTACCCATAACCTCGGTGCATGCATCCACGCATTCTAGACAGTTGATGCATTCTAATTGCATCCCCTTGCGAATATCAATATGCGTAGGACAAACCCTCACGCATTGATGGCAATTAATACATTCATTTATGGGATTTTGCTTTTTTGGCGGGGATAAGAGATTCCCCCCATCATCATACACCATACCCCCGCGCTTTGTGTCATAAATTGCCATGAGGGTGTTATTGTCAAAAAGCACAGATTGCACTCGCGCATAAGGACAGACATAAACACAGAAATTTTCTGCCATAAAAGTAATATCAAAAACCAAAAATGCCGCAATACAAAATAAAAATCCCAAAAAAACCTTGTGATCAGCAGGGTCTTGCAAATAGGCGAAAAAATCCTTAGGAGGGATGAAATAAAACAAAAACACGCTGGCTGCAATAAGCGCAATCACGCAAAAAAGCAGGATTGCCAGAGTCTTTTTGAAGACATTTGCACCCTCGTGATAATTGGGTTTTTTTTGCTTGTCTGCGACCTTTTTACGCAGCCCCAATAATTTGGTCTCAATAAGATCGCGATAAATCACGCGAAAAATCGTCTGCGGACAGCTCCATCCACACCACATACGCCCTCCAAGAGTCGTCATAAAAAAAATACCAATAAATAGCAGTATCAGTAAAAATGGCAACAAATAAAACTCTTGAACATTGAAGGCCACTCCCAATAGATGGAGCTGCTCATGGACAAAAGAAAGCAGCAGGATATGATTCCCATTTATCGTGATAAAGGGCATTAAGATCACCAAAATCGTGATGATGCCATAACCAATGTAGCGCTTGTAGCGATAATGAGTCACCATGGTTTTTCCTTTTTTCAAAAATGTGCAATTATAACATTTCTTGTTTTCAAACAAGTCCAAAAGCCCGCAGCCAAGAAAATGCCATAAATCTGATAGAAAGCCAACAAAAGGCAATGATGAGATGGGCTAAGCTAGGCAACACAAGGATAAGAGCAAGTCTAAAACAGGCATGGCAAAATTCCACGAACAAGTACGGGCGCAGGCAAAAAATGACAAGATTAGCCAAAAAATCTGTGACAAAAGCGCAAAGAGGCACAAAGAGGAGTGACTCCTATTTGCTTAGCAAAGATAAAACATGTCAAAGAAAGCAGGGGATGGATCAAGCCTTAGCAAGAATATGTAGTGATAAATTCATAGGGATGAGGACGGGCTTCAATCGGCCAAACTTCTGTGCGGAATTTCACACTCTTATAAGTCTGGATAAAAACCTCTGTAAACACCTCGCCTCGCTTGAGATACTCATGATCTAGCAGCATTTCCTCCAATGCCGTGCGTAGGGTGTGAGGCATCTGCTTGATACCCCTTGCCCGAATCTCATCCAAATGAAGTTTGAACAAATTAATATCCATAGGATCTCCAGGCTCAATCTTGTGCATAATGCCATCAAGCCCAGCCATCAAAATCGCGCAAAATGCTAGATAGGGGTTAGCTGAGCTATCGGGGAAGCGAAATTCTAGCCGCGAGCTCTTGCCCTTGCTATTGTAGGGAATACGCACGCTAGCACTTCTATTGTTTGCAGAATAAGTAAGAATTGATGGGGCTTCAAAGCCAGGAATCAAGCGCTTGAAAGAATTCGCTGAGGCATTGGTAAATGCAGCCACTGAGCGAGCATGCTTGAGGACTCCGCCCAGAAAATACAACGCCTCATGACTTAGATTTTTGTATTTTTCCCCCGCAAAGAGATTTTGCCCATCTTTCCAAATGCTCACATGCGTATGCATGCCATTTCCATTATCCCCAAAGAGAGGCTTTGGCATAAAAGTCGCGGTTTTTCCATTGAGATGCGCCACCATTTTTACGACATATTTAAGCTTTTGAATATTGTCTGCAGCCTCCAAAAGATTCCCAAATTTCACTCCGATTTCACCCTGTCCCTGGGCGACCTCATGATGCACGACAAAGGTCTCTAACCCCACCTGATGCAAAACCTTGACGATTTCTGCGCGAATATCCATCATGCTATCTACAGGAGGCACGGGGAAATACCCCCCCTTTGTCCCAGAGCGATGCCCGATGTTGACACCATTTTCCATATCCTTATCGCGATTCCAATCCCCCTCCTCGCTATCAATTTCATAATATTGGCAGTTGACAGCATCTTTGATTTTGACATTATCAAAGATGAAAAATTCATTCTCCGCACCGATGAATACCTCATCGCCAATGCCGCTTTGCTTGAGATATTCCATCGCCTTTTTTGCGATGGAGCGCGGGCATTTTTCATAAGGAGCATCCTGATAAATATCCCAGATATCACAAAACACCACGACAGTGGAATCCGCGCTAAAGGGATCGATGAAATAGCGCACTAGATCTGGTTTTAGTATCATGTCAGATTTTTCGATGCCCTGCCAGCCCTTCATCGAACTCGCATCAAAAGGAATCCCCTCCACTAGCATGGATGCTTCCACTGCTTGAACGCAGTAAGCAAGATGATGCCAAGCACCCTTGATATCACTAAACCTAAAATCAATGAATTCCACTTCATTTTCTTGGCAAAAATGAAAAAATTTCTGAATTTGTTCTTGCATAGGGATTCCTTTTGTAAAACTTATTTTGTTGGTTGAGGTTGTGTATTGTAGCATTTATTTTAGAGTGGGGCGAGGCGATTGTGGATTTTTTTGCAAAGTTGATTTTCAAAAGAACATCGAATTTGAGGGCGGGGAAAAAGCGCTGAAGAGGAGATATGAAAGAATGTGCTTTGCTTATGGTTAAGCGCCAAAAGGGTGGATTTTTGCAAAGTAAGTGCGCAGGCTTTGGTATTACCTTTGGTATAGGGGAGGAAGATTTGAGCAAATTGCTCTGCACTAAGTGCTGGGGTTTGGGCATGGAAATATTGCTTAGTAAAAATCGCACTCAAATCATTTTGGAGGCCCTGGAGCTTTTGGGCAAGCTTGGCAGTGCACAATCGCTCCTGAACAAAGCTACTCCTCCATGCGCTCATACCCAAAATTCCAAGCAAGATAATTGCAAAAACAAGATCCAAAAGCACAAAGGCATTTTGATCCCTTGGCGCTGTTTGCATTTTGCGTGTTGTGGGATCTTTTGTGCTTTGGGCTCTTTGTATTTTGCGCACCTCTTGGACCCGTGTCTGTTTTGATGCTTCTAGTCCAAAGGCATTGCCAGGCCTTGAGCGTGACACCTGGGAAGTAAAAATATCTCGGAGGCTGAGCCCTATTGTGGATTGGGCTTTTTGGGAATTAGAATTTGATGGCAGAACTCTCAAGCGGAATGTCAACTGGACTGGGATATTGCTTGGATAATTTTTGGCAGAGTGGGCTAGCAACTGACCTATCAACAATTAATTTTAGGTGCATGTTCTCAAACCTCAGAAAAACACAATTATTTTGCGCATCCACTGCATTATTTTTAGCCAGTCTGACACCCGCACCATCAGGAATCCAGCGCGCATAGCTTAGACCTGCTGCCTGCATAATAAATGCACCATTTAGAGCATTGGGGTCAAGATCTTGGGTGATGAATTTTTGTTGAATCGAATTGAGTGCACTTTGGATGTCTGCAAGCACAGCAGTGTATTGTGCATCGCTCCTTGTAAGCGATAGTCTAGGGATGGCAATACTTGCCAAAACCCCCAAAATCACGATCACAAATACAAGTTCGATCATGCTAAAACCACCCATCAAAGTCCTGCTCTTTGAGGTTTTTTTAGAATTTTTGCCAAGGGTTTCTCTGCACATCCTAGCTCGCGATAAAGCTGCCTGGCCCAGAGCTTGTGCATTACGACTCCCGTGGGTTGCGCCTGAGCTTCTGCACGCTTTAGTCTTGTCTTGGAGGTGACTAGAGCACAGCAAAATCGTTGTTTTTGCAAGAGGGGTTTGTACGTCATTTTGACGGCGAAACAAAGGAAATTTGCAAGAGAATAAAGATGTCATGAGAGTCCTTCTACTATGGATTTGACAAAATGCGCAGAGACCTCTGCTGCTTTTTGCAAGAAAGTATCAAAACTCGCATCTGCCTCTCCATCAGCGCTATCGCTAATAGAGCGAAAGATGCAAAAGGGGATTTTGAAGAGATTGCATGCCACTGCTACAGCCGCCCCCTCCATCTCCACCGCATCTGCTTGGAACTCTTTGATTAGCCACTGCTTTTTGGCAGCATCTGCGATGAATTGATCCCCTGATGCGATGATGCCCTCTTTGAGTGGAATATTCTGCTCCTTGGCAATGTTTTTGGCGACTGCATTAAGTGCGGGATCTGCAGGAATGTAAATGCTGCTTTCAGGGATAAAACCCAGGGGATGCCCAAAAGCACTGATGTCTACATCATGTTGGCAGAGTTTGCTAGCAAGCAGGAGATCTCCTACCTTCAAAGAAGGATTGAGCGCACCAGCCACCCCGCTAAAAAGGATACATTCACAGTGAAAATGCGTAATCATCGTGGTTGCGGTGATGCTTGCATGCACCTTTCCAATCTTGCTATAGGCCAAAAATATCCGAGAATTTTTGCAAGCAACCTCATAAAAAACATTCCCCGCAATCTCGTGCGTGTGATTTTCTCCAAAGATCTGCAGCAATGGGGCGATTTCCTCTTGCATTGCCCCCAAGATTCCAATATTCATGCTTAAATCCTTCCTTCTTGGAGTTTTGCTAGAGCTTCTTTGAGGGAAGCGGTATCAGAAATGCTTAGAGTCTCCTTTGTGCTTAGACGCTTGTTTAGACCTTTTAAAACATTTCCATTGCCAAACTCGATATAGCCATCAATTTCTGGATCAATCTTTTGGATGCTTTGCTTATAAAGCACAGGAGAGGTGAGCTGATGACTTAGGGCCTGCAGCGCATCGGGTCTCGTGCTATAGGCATCTGTAGTGGCATTAGAGATCACAGGCAGAGAGAAATTTGCTGCAAGTATAGGCTGTAAGAGCGCCTGGAACTTGGCGCTCATACTCTCAAGCAAGGGACAATGGCTCGCAGTGGAAATGGGCAGCAATAGCGCCCTCTTTGACCCCAGCGCCTTGATGTGAGATTCTGCCTCTGTGAGATCTTTTTTGAGCCCAGCAAGCACCATCTGCCCCTCTCCATTGTAGTTGGCACACCAGATGCTTTTGCCTTCTTCGCGCATCCCTGCACAAAACTCCTCCAATGCACCATCTTCACAACCCACGATGACCATCATCCCAGCGTCCCTGCCTTCACAGGCTTCATGCATCAATTTGCCACGCTGATGCGTGAGGGCAATCCCATCCTCAAAGCTCATGCCATGAGCAACGCAAACCGCGCTAATTTCCCCCAAAGAATGCCCAAGGGCCAAATGCGCTAACAGGGGGGATTCTTGCTGCAATATGGCATGGGCAACCATGCTCACAAGAAAGATCGCAGGCTGGGTGAATTGCGTCTGATGGATGAGGTCACTTTGCTCAAAGCAGAGCTTTTTCATATCGATTTGCAGAATATCGCTTGCCTTTTCAAAAAGCTCTTTGGCAGGGTCAAAATTGTCATAAAAATCCTTGCCCATGCCAATGGTCTGACTCCCCTGACCGGGAAAAATAAAGGCGTACTTCATACAAAATTCCTTCAGTTTGATATTGTGATGGTGCTGGATTCTAACAAAGCTAGGATTAAATTTCTATAAAAACGGGATTTTTAAGTTAGTTTTTATCAAAAATCCTCTAAAATGCCCACTCTAGTTCAAAGAAGCTAGGTTCTGGACAGGTGGGTGAGTTGGCTGAAACCACATCCCTGCTAAGGATGCGTAGCCGCAAGGTTACCGAGGGTTCGAATCCCTCCCTGTCCGCCACTCCCCAATCACACCATTTCCCCTCTTACCAAAATCACAACTTCTCTTTTCAACCACAAAATCGCAAAACCCTTCACAAACACAAGGCTTCTATCACAGCACCATGCAGACAAGGCAAACAACAACGCTCTAAGAGCTTTTCTCACACAATACAATGCTGGCTTTTGCATCAAAATCCCGCAATAAACAAACCTTGAGTTTAGGACATGGATGGATTATAATGACAAATAAATTTGATAAAAGCGATCGGAGAAAAATTGTGCAAGAGTTATTGAAATTAGCAGAAGAGCCATTAAAGAGCAAAATCAAAGACCTATATTTTTCCAAGTTTCATTATCATGGTGGCAAAATTGATTTTTGCATCACGAAAAATTTGAAGTTTTTAGGCGAAATTAATTTGCTTTGGGCAGAAGCCAAACAAGGTCAAAGCGATCACAAAGATTATCTTTTGGATGCATCGCTCTATGATATGAAGGAATTTTTTCAAGGCAGAGATGATAGGGGGCGGATGAACCCTCCCAGCAAGGCAAAAGATGAGCATTATAAAAATTTGCTAAATGATTTAAATATGGCATTAAGGGTTTTGGCCAAAAAACTAGAGCCTAAAATTTATGAGTATGGTTTTCTAAAAGAATAGATTTTGCTTGATCGCAACCTCTTGAAAAATCCCTCAGAAAATCCTAAGGCATAAAACCATCAAGGGCTCTAAAGGCAAAAGAACTCAATGCTAGAGCCCAAAATCATCAAGAATCAAAATCCCAAAAAATCCAAAATCTCCCCAGAAATCTCATGCTTTTTTCAATCCCAAACCCGCCCAAAATCCTAAAACATCGCAAGATTAGAGGGCAGATTGCAAATCCCAAATAGGTAGAAAAATCCCCAGTGCGAGATAGAGCACCATTGCTGCCATCAAAACCGTAGCAAAGGGCTCGATGGAGCGCAAAATCTTATCCATGATTTCCATGCCCTTTTTCTCATAATACTTTGCAATATGCAAAAATGCATGTTCAAGATTCCCACTCTGCTCACCACTTGCAAGCAAGGCAGTGGAAATGGAATCTAGATATTTGTTCTGCGCGCTCACAACACTAAGACGACTCCCCTCTGTTAAACCTCTACACATTTGAGAAAAAGCATCCTGCAAGGCAGAATTATGCAGGGTCTCTAGACTTACTTGCAGGCCCTTTTGTAAATCCACTCCCGCATTTTGAAAAAAATAAAGCGATTGAAAAAAATTCTGCAGATACCTAGAGAGCAGTGCGTGACCAAAAAATGGGAGATCCAATATGCTTTGGTGGAAAAAAAGTCGCAACTTTTGGGATTTTTTTATGAAAATTCGCAAAATAAGCAGCAAAAAAGCCAAAAAAGACAGGGTAAAAATTCCATAATGAAACAAAAAATGCTCGAGATAAATCAGGCTTTTTGTAGGAAAGGGCAGGGTTTTTTCACTAAAGAGTTTCTCAAATTCTGGGATGATGAGAATCACTGCGCAAAAAAATGTAACCACCACCCCCAAAAGTACGATAAACGGGTAAAAAAGAGCTTTTTTTAGGCGCTTGTTAAATTCATGTTTTTGCCCCAGATCTTTTGCAATGAGCAAAAAATTCTCTTGCAGCCTTCCTGTCTTGCTTCCCACTTCTAGCAGGGCATAGTGCAAAGGGGTGAGCAATTGCCCAAATGCCTCAAAACTTTGGGGCAGCGTCTTTCCTTCTTGCAGGCCATCTTTTGTCTGCAAAAGCAAACCCTGCAAATGAGGATGCGAGATATTTGCACAATGCTGCAAGATCTCATCTAATGGCAGGGAGCTTTGCAAAAGCAAAGAAATCTGCTCAAAGCATGCAATAAGCTCTTCTTTGGGGCTTTTTGAGCGCCAAAAGCTTTGCTGCAATGTGATGGAAATAGGTGTGATCTGGATTTTTTGGGCCTTTTGCTCTGCTTCTGTGAGATTTTTGGCAGAGAGGGTGGTGGAGATGGGATGGGCATTTTTGATACCCTTGATACGATAACGCGGCATTTAGGCTCCTTGCAAGCAATAGAAAGTAAATGTGCCCTGCATTTTATTCCTTATGCACAATCCTGCCCTCAGCAATTTTTCGCATGAGGTTTTGCTCCAGACTCTCAAATCCACTCTGCTCCAAATATTCTTGCAAACAATCTTGTAAAACTGCCTTTTTGACCATAGAGTCAAAAGCCAAAATCTCTGTGACCACCTCCCTGCCAAAAATCCCCTGCATATTGCAATGCTCACAGCCACCACCCTGACAATGTTGGCAGGGGCTTTTATAAAGACGCTGCGCTAAAATAAGCAGCAAAGAAGCCAAAATATCCTGCTTTGCCATTCCCATATTCTGCAGTCTTTGCAGCGCACTTTGACAGTCATTGCTATGCAAAGTAGCCAATACCAAATGCCCCGTAAGCGCTGCACCAAAGGCAAGCTCCAGGGTAATCTGGTCGCGAATCTCTCCTACTACTATGATGTCTGGGTCATGGCGCAATATGGCACGCAGAGCCTCTTGGAAATCAAATTCGCTAGAAATCTTTACCTGCGTGGCAAAAGGCATTTGATGCTCTGGGGGATCTTCTAGAGTGATGATTTTCTTGTGCTCATTTTGCAGGGATTGCAAAATCGCATAGAGTGTGGTGCTTTTCCCACTACCCGTAGCGCCTACCACGAGTAAAATCCCATAGGGGATTTTTAGGGTCTGCTGCAAAATTTTGAGATGAGAGGGCGTGAAATGCAAAGACTCTAGGCTGCGATTGTTTTTGTTTTTGTAGAGAATGCGCAGCACCAAAGATTCTCCATTATAAAGCGGGATAGCAGAGACCCTGCAGTCATATTCTCTCTCTTGGATTCTTGTGGCATAGCGCCCATCTTGGGCTTGCTTGATGTCTGTGATATTGAGCCTAGAATCTAGCTTAATCTTAGAGCAAAGCGCACGGAAAACCTCCTCTTCAAAATAGCTCACAATCTCCAAATCCCCATGGACCCTGAAGCGCAAAACCCCACCAATGCCCAGATCTTTGATATGAAAACTCTCCAAATGAATATCACTAGTCTCTAGCAACACAGCCTCTTGCAAAATCAAAGAAAAAAGCCCGCCAATGTTGTTTTTGATATGGGCCTGCTTTTCTTGAAAATCAAAATATTTGCTAAATTGAAAAAATTCCGCCCTGCTAAGAGGCAAGATCTTTGGGATTTCCTCAAAATAGGGCTTGCAAATCTCTTGCAAAAGGGGGATGGGCAAGGGATTTTTGCTGGCAATGCAGGGGGTAAAATCGCTATCTAAGAGCAAAAGCGCTTGGTATTTTTGACAGAAATGCTTACCAAAAATTTTGAGATTTTGAGGGTGAGAGAAATATCTCATGGAAGAGCCAAATGGTGTTTTTTATAATAGGTCAAAATCTCTAGGGCTTGGGATTTATAACCCATTGCATGCAAAATCTTGGCATACAAAATCCATACATCTTTTTCCTCTGGAGCAAATTCATAGGCCCGATATGCCCAAATTAACGCAGATTCATAGTTTTTTTCTTTGTATTTTTCTTCTGCGATGCGCAGTGCACTCTCAAAGCTTAGCGCTCCTGCTACCTTGCTATCCAAAAATCCCCTAGGCATAGGCAATTTGCCCTCACGCAATACATAGGGCTTAGGTGAATCCATGGGATTTATGAGGCTCTCTTTTGGCAAATGAATCTTGTCAAAAAATACAAAAATCCCAAAGAAAATAGGCAGAGCAAAAAGGGGTAGTAAAATCTTTAGTGGCATGTTTTTCATGGGAGGGGGATGATTCTTGGTGTGATGATAATCACCATTTCTTGCACATGATTGACATCCTGGGAATAAGAAAAAAGATATTTCAGCAAAGGAATATGTCCTAACAAGGGGATTTTTCTATCTTCTTTGGAATAGGTTTTGGAAATCAATCCTCCAAGAATAACCCTTTGATTATTCTTCAATCGCACAATGGAAGAAATTTGGTTAGTGGAGAGATTTGGCGGAGAGGGCAATGCCTCGACTTTGTTTTCGATTTTTTTGTTTTTTGTGGAGGTGATGGAGGGGTTGATTTTGAGGATGATGTTATCTTCCTTGATGCTTGGGGTGATATCTAGCAAAATGCCCGCAAAGATGCTGGGATATTGCTGGCGGGTGTTTTGTAGTGTGGTGGAAGTGTTGCTGGTTTGAAAGATCGAGCTTTGGGTGTAGCGGATAATATTCCCCACAGAAATGAGGGCGGGCTGATTATTGAGCGTAAGGATCTTTGGATTGCTGATGCTCTGCACGCTGCCATACTCCTCAAGAAACTCCACAATCTTGCCAATGCTCAAATCTTGAGGGAAGATATTAAAGCCATAGGACATGCCCGATCCGCTGATATTTACCAGCGGGGCATTGCTCTTTTGAATACCCAATTGATAAAATTGCCCCCAATCCACACCTGTGGTATTGACATTTTTATGACTGACGGTAAGAATCTGCACATCAATCAAAACCTGCGTGCCAATGCCCTCGCTCAATGCCTGGATATAGCGCGTAGCTCTTTTGATCTGAGAGGGAGTGGCAGTGATGGTGATAAAACCAGAACTTTTGTTAATAGTGATGGGTTGATAGCCCTCTGATGGAAAATGCTTATCTGCCTCTGTAAAGATAATTTGATGCAATTCCGTCTCCAAAGCACCCCAAAAATCTAGCACATCCAAGGAGGCGATTTTGCTGCCGCTGCGATTGGTGAAATTTCCTTGTTGTTGATTGAGTTGCAAAAGATTTTGGGATGGAGTGAGATATTCATTCATCATCTGCATGCCCGTGGGGATGGGATATTGCTCGCGATTGTCTTGAGAAAAAATCACATTGGTGCTGCTCTCTGCCACGCGAGAGGTGGCGATATAATGCAAGAAAAAGGTCTTTGTCTCTAGGCTTTTGATTTTGATGCTATCATCCTCAAAAACATAACTCAAATCCAGTGCCTCAAAACCTGTTTTTAGGATTTTATTTAGGCTTGCTTGGTGGAAATTAAGCAAAAGATTTTTTTACTCCAAAATAGAATTGACTGCATCATCTTGATAAATCAAGCTTAGCATACATTCTTTTGCAAGCGTTTCTAAGACCTCTTTGAAACTGCTTTTATGACTGATGCTAAGATTGAATTTCTTCTCTTCGCAGAGATTTTTGCCAAAGGCAAACATACAAAAAAGCAAAAACGTTTTTAGAATTCTTTTTGCATCCATCCTCAAAACCTCAGAGAAAACACAAACCCTTGAGGATCTTGTAAAACAAGGGAATGAGTGGTGATTTTTTGGATCAAAAATCCTTGGATATCCTCTCCCTGCGCATACCATTTTTGGTTAATTTTGGCGCGATGATTCAAAATCATGCGAAGCACAAGACGCGGCGTAGTGAAAAATAGGGCATCCTGAAATGCGAGGGGCTTGATTTGGCGATTTTTGGATAGGGAGGGTTTTTGCTGCAGGGACATGGAATAACGAACACCCCCAGAATGAGGGAACAAAGACACATCCCAGATGAAAAGGGAGCTATTTTGCTCTAGCTCATAGAGCCAGTGCATAAAAGAATCCAAAGAAGCCACCCCACTAAATTCAAAAGTATCTCCCTCTTTTTTCACGACCCCAGCATGCAGGCTCACAGGAGGAGTCATGGGAGCAAGATCAGTGAGCTTTGGGAGATGATGCAGAGATTTTTCTCTAGCCATAAGCTCTTGATAGCGCAAAAACGCGTCATGAAAATACAAAAAATGGCCAGCAATGCCAAGAGAAAAGAGCAAAAACAGCATCCAAAAACCCTTTTCTTTGCGCGATTTTGCTCGCCAATATCTCTCCAAAAACTCCCAGGAACGCATCAGCTTTGCCAAAAGGCCTTTGTGCAACGGTAGGGAAAATGTGAAGAAACATCCTCAAAATCACCCTCATGCAAAAGAGGGGATTTTGCCCATTGTATGAGGTGCTTGGATTTCCTAGCACAGGCCTTGGCAAAGACAAAAATCTGATCTTCTTTTGAGCGCAAAGAAAGCTCTTCAAAATGCACTCCCAATTCTTCTGCGCTTGCTAGCAGGGATCCTAAAATCTCATATCTGGATTGATAATGAGATGTCGCGCTCAAGGGGGCAATCTGCTCTTGCAAGGAATCTAGTCTTTTTTGCAGCATAAAGAGATAAAGCTCCACCCCAATACCCAAAAAAACTATAAAAGAAGCAAGACCCAAAAAGATCCCGCTAATCCCAGCAAGACTGGATGTAAAAAACTTTTTTTGTGCAGGGAAAAATAACCCGGGATTGTTTTGGCAATGCAAAAAAAGCTGGTTTATCAATGAGGAATCTAAAATTTCAAAGGGATATTCCAAGAGATTTTGATAATCCTTGGTGGCATAGATTTGATGGAGTGCTAGGGGATGGTGGGCTTTGAGAGTTTCCAGCGCGCCAAGGAATTCAGAAATATTTTGATAGGGTTGAAAATCAATCATTTTGCCTGCATCTAGCACCACTAAGCAACGATCTAGACAAAACAATAGCGGGCCATCTTTTTGTATCCCAAATGGCAAAAATAGCTCAGGAATCCTAGGCTCTAGAGCAGTCGGAGTCACAAGCAACAAGATCCCATCCTCTGCGACCCTCTGGCATAAAAATTGTTTTTGATAGCAATCTTCTAGGAGATGCCTTTGCATACAAAAAGCAAGCAAAGCATCCATATCAATCTCCCCATCAAAAGCAGGGGCAAAATCCTTTTTTTTGATGAGAATGGTGTGATATTGAGAATTCTTGAGAATAGAAGAATTTTTCATTGTGATGAGATTCTCCAAATTTTTGCGATTTTGCTTTAGCGACTTGAATTTCTATCATACAAAAAATCCCCTCGTAATGCAAAGATTCTCACAAGATTCTTCCTGATAATGCGAATGAATTTCTACAATTTCATAGAGAATGCGAGTTTTATAGATTTTTATGGCGGACAATGCGAGGGGCATTGGTCCTATAGCATGGGGTTTTTTCTCATAATCTACATTGAAATGATAAAAATATTCTTATTTTCATTCAAAAATAAGAATACATTTACTGTTTTTTATTTATAATCAGCCTTGCAAATTCATTGTTGCAACTTTAAATTAAGGAGTTTGAAATGTTAAGTAAAGAAGTCGTAAAAATGCTCAATCAACAAATTGTAAAAGAAATGTATGCAGCAAATCTCTATCTCTCCATGAGCTCTTGGTGCTATGAAAAAAGTTTTGATGGCGCGGGAGGATTTTTGTTCAATCATGCAGGACAAGAAAGCGATCATGCAAAAAAACTCATCACCTACCTCAATGAAACAGATTCCAAAGTAGAGCTTGAAGCCATCCCCGCTCCAACCAATGAATTCAAGAGCCTTTTGCAGGTATTTGAAGCCACTTATGAACATGAGAAACAAATCACCAAATCCATCAATGAACTTGTAGATCACATGCTCGCACACAAGGATTATGCGACTTTCAATTTCTTGCAATGGTATGTAGCCGAGCAACACGAAGAAGAAGCGCTATTCCGCGACATCGTAAACAAGCTTACCATGGTTGGCGACAATGGCAATGGACTCTATTTGATCGATCAGTATCTCAAGGGCATTGCCTCTTCTGAGAAATAATCTCTTTTTGCTCCCCTCTCTATGAGGGGGCACACAGAGGCTCTTCACAAAATTGTTGTAAAATCCTTGGCAAAAAAGGATTTTTATGCTGCTGCTAAATGGAACCATTACAGATCACAGTGGCTCCTATCAAGCCCATCTACGCATAACTGATGAAATCATCTCAGAAATCTCCCCCACCCTCACCCCACAAGAAAATGAAGAAGTGCTAGATTGCACAGGCAAAGATCTCCTACCCGCCCTCATTGATATAGGAATCTATCCAAAAAACAAAAGCCTCTCTAGCAGCACACTTAGCAGCCTCAATGCCAAATGCCTCCAAGGAGGAGTGGGAAGCGCATTGCTCTATGGAGATCTGCATCCACTTTGTAATGATGCAAATACCCTAGAGTTGATAGGATTTATTAATTCCACCCTTGCTTTGAATGTCTTCTCTAGCATTCATGCATTTGCTCCTGATGGAAGGATTGCAGACATTGCTAGTCTCAAATCCTGTGGAGCCAAAGCCCTGCATTGCAAAAGCCAAGATTTGGAAGGATACAATCTCCTAACCCTTTTGAATTATGCCAAGATGCTCAATCTGCCACTCATCTTGATGCCTCATGATGCACAATTAGCAAATGGTGTCATAGATGCAGGGAGCCTTGGTGCGCAGATGGGTCTGCCAAGCATCCCCTCTATTGCCTGGAGCAAGGAAGTAGCAAAGCTAGGAGAGATCTCACGATTTTTTTGCACTCCCATGCTACTCACTCTTGCAGATCCAAAAAGCATAGACTATGTCAAGTTTTTCAACACACAGGGCGCGCAATTACTTTTGCAAACATCCATCCACCATCTCGCATTAGAAGAAAGCCACATTCAAAACTACAACACCAAAGCCAAAATTTTTCCCCCATTAAAGAACAAGGCCTCTAGGGAGGCTTTATTGCAAAAAATCTGTGATGGAGAGATAGATTGCATCACAAGCTTGCAAAATGCCACATATAATTCCCACAAAGATCAGGTTTTTGAGCTTGCAAGCAGCGGCATTGATACCATCAATGAATACTTTTCTCTTCTCTACACCTATCTAGTGCGAACAAAAATCATCACTCTTGCAAAACTCAGCGCTATGACCTCCTATCATCAGGCGAAATTCTTGAATCTTCCTTGCGGAGAGCTTTCAGTAGGAAAGAGGGCAGATATTTTGGTGGCAGATCTTGAGCAAAGCACAATTTGCCAGGACAACTACTCTCCTTATTTTGGTCAAGAACTTTATGGGAAAATCAATCACTTTATTTTGAAAGGAAAGATTTATGAATGAAATCAAGACGCTATTTCTAGAGATCCTGCCACAAATAGAGCATTTTGGGATTCTCTTGCTCAAGGCTCTGGTGTTTTTTTGTATCGGGCTTTATCTTTCATTTTTTTTGCGAAAAAAGGTCGTGAAACTTCTATCAAAAAAGGATGAAATCCTTGCAAATTTTATCGCGCAGGTGGCTTTTGTCTTGACTCTTATCATCACCGCAATCATTGCACTCAGCTCCCTTGGCGTGCAAACCACATCTATTATCACTGTTCTGGGTACTGCTGGCATTGCTGTTGCATTAGCGCTCAAAGATTCTCTCTCAAGCATTGCTGGAGGGATTATCCTCATTGTTTTGCGCCCTTTCAAAAAGGGAGATACAGTGGAGCTTTCCGGCCTCAATGGCAAGGTAGAATCTGTCAATCTTTTCAACACTTCCTTGCGTCTGCATGATGGACGCCTAGCGATTTTGCCCAACAAAAGTGTTGCCAATTCCAATATTGTCAATAGCAATAATTCCGAGTGCAGACGCATTGAATGGATTTGCGGGGTGGGATATGGGAGTGATGTTGAAATCGTGCGCAAAACCATAAAAGAAGTAATCGATGGGATGGAAAAAATCGATAAAAGCATGCCGACCTTTGTTGGAATCACAGACTTTGGATCCAGCTCGCTGAATTTCACAATTCGAGCGTGGGCAAAGATTGAGGATGGCATCTTTAATGTGCGAAGCGAGCTCATTGAGCGAGTAAAAAATGCCCTTGATGCCAATCATATTGAAATCCCCTTTAATAAGCTAGACATCTCCATCACAAACCAGGATTCTTTATGCAAGTAATTGGCGCAAGCAAGATATTTCTCTGCGATGAAAAATTTCACATACTAGAAAATGGCGGCATAGCCTTTGAAAAGGGAAAAATAAAAGATCTAGGGGATTATCAAAAACTCTGCATGCAATATGGAGGAGGGGAGTTTTTTGAAAACAGTGTGCTTTTGCCTACATTTACCAACCCTCACATTCATTTTGAATTTAGCGCAAACCATGCAAATTTCTTGTATGGGAGTTTTGACAAATGGCTAGATAGCGTGATGCAAAAGCGCGAAGATGTACTAAACGATAATACAAAGGCCATCAAAGAGGCCATAGGGCAGCAGCTAGATTCTGGCGTGGGAAGTGTGGGGGCGATCAGCAGCTATGGCGATGATATGGAAATCCTTGCTAGCTGCCCGCTGAAAGTAGTGTTTTTCCATGAGGCACTAGGCAGCAATGCAGCAGCACTGGATTTCTTGCATCAAAACTTCTTGCAACGCCTAGAGCATTCCAAAGCCTTGCAAAGTGAGAGCTTCTTCCCAGGCATTGCGCTGCACTCGCCTTATTCTGTGCATTTTGTTTTTGCAAAAAAGCTTTTGGAACTAGCGCGAAAGGAAAACTACCCCACCTCGGTGCATTTCTTGGAATCCTCCATAGAGAGGGAATGGCTGGAGCATAGCAGTGGCTGGTTTTTGGAATTTTTCAAAAAAACCCTGCAAGTAAAAAACCCTCGCTCCCTCTATGAGATAGAGGAATTCATTGAGCTTTTTTTGGGACTGGATACATTATTTGTGCACTGTCTTCATGCTACAGAATCAGAAATTTCAAAACTCACACAAACAGGATATATTATCACCTGCCCTCGCTCCAATCGCTTGCTAAACAACAAACTCTTCCCTCTGCAACAAGCTCCCATTCACAAAATCCTATTTGCCACGGATGGAAAAAGCTCCAACAATAATCTCAACTTTTTAGAAGAGCTGCGCACTGCACTATTTGCTTATGCAAATGAGGATTTAGAAAATCTAGCCAAAAATCTCTTGCTCTCTGCAACGCGCTATGGTGCAGAGAGCCTGCGCCTAAATAGCGGCAGTTTATGCAAGGGCTTGGATGCAGATTTTAGCATCTTTGAGATTGAGCAAATTACGCAATCCAAGCAAGCCCCTTTGCAATTTCTCCTGCAAGCACAAAAAGCCAAAGCCCTTTTTATCAATGGCAAAAAAATCCTAGGCTAGTCTCAAGCACCCCGGGTTTGTAGTAAAATTCAAAAAAAATCCCAAGGAGTCAAATATGTGTGGCATCGTAGGCTACATTGGAAAAAATGAAATCAAAGAAATCCTAATTCATGGATTGAAAGAATTGGAATACAGGGGCTATGATAGTGCCGGCATTGCTGTATTGGACAATCAAAAAGAACTCCACACCTTCAAGGCAGTGGGAAAAATCCAAAATCTTGAAAATAAAGTAAAGGATTTTCACACCCAAGGATTTGGCATTGGCATCGGGCATACCAGATGGGCCACACATGGCAAGCCAACAGAAGCCAATGCACATCCTCATATCGCAGCATTTAGCAATGTCGTCCATAATGGGATTATTGAAAATTATGCGGATCTCAAAAAGATGCTAGAGCAAAAAGGATGTCGCTTCATCAGCCAGACAGACACAGAAGTCATTGTGCATCTCTTTGAAGAAAATCTCAAAATCCACTCCGAACCAATGGATGCATTTGCTGCGACCATACAAGCTTGCAGGGGGGCCTATGCGATTTTGCTAATCACAAAGGCAGCTCCTAGTAAAATCTTTTATGCCAAACATAGCTCTCCCCTCATCATTGGTAGGGGCGAGCATGGGATCTATTTTTCTAGCTCAGACTCCCCGCTAGTAGGGCTTGCCACAGAGGTGGTGTATCTAGAAGATGGCGCAATTGGCGTGATGCAAGAGGGTGCATTTGACTCCCTCTCTCCCATCCAACCCCTCAATATCAACAAAAACCTCGCCCAAAAAGATGGCTTTCGGTATTTCATGGAAAAAGAAATTTATGAACAGCACAATATTTTGCTAGAGACAATCATGGGCAGGACTTCTACAGAAGAAATCCATTTAGAAGGATTAGACCCCCTGCTCCTCTCTTCTCTCAAAAGCATTCATATTTGTGCCTGTGGGACAAGCTACCACTCTGCAATGGTGGGAAAATATCTCATCGAAAGACTTGCTCAAATTCGCGTGAATGTCGCAATTGCAAGTGAGTTTCGCTATGCAAATCCCGTAATGGAAAAAGAAGAGCTTTTCATCAGCATTTCTCAAAGTGGGGAAACTGCTGATACGCTAGAAGCCCTCAAGCTTGCAAAAAAATCTGGATTGAAAACTTTGGCAATCTGCAATGTGGATAATAGCTCCATTGTGCGAGAGAGTGAATCTAGCATCCTAACACGCGCAGGCATAGAAAAAGGCGTAGCAAGCACAAAGGCCTTTGCCTCACAGGTGTTGGTTTTGTGGCTATTTGGTGTATTCCTAGCACAGGAAAGAAAAAAGCTTGATAAAGCACAAATAAAAGAGCAAATTACAAGAATGTTTGATTCCATCAAAGCCACGCAAGTAGACCCTGATCTTCATGAACGCATCAAACGACTCTCCAAGCGTTATTTGCATGGGCATGGATTTTTTTTCATCGGGAGGGATGTGTTTTATCCCCTTGCACTAGAGGGTGCGCTCAAGCTCAAAGAAATTAGCTATTTGCACGCAGAGGGCTATCCAGGTGGTGAGATGAAGCATGGCCCCATTGCCCTAGCAGATTCCAATCTTTTCACCATCGCGCTTATGCCAGAGCATCTGCTCTATGAAAAAATCAAAAGCAATGTAGAGGAATTAAGCGCAAGGGATACAACCATCTGCTCCATTAGTTCACAAGTTTGCAGCGTCGCGGATGATAGGATTGTCATACCGCAGGCAAAAAGCTACATGGAGGAATTTTTCTCCATGACAGTGGTGTTGCAGATTTTAGCCCTTGAAATCGCCATAAAGCTAGGCAATGATGTAGATATGCCCAGAAATCTAGCAAAAAGCGTTACCGTAGAATAGAAATGAAGATAGAGGAATGAGAATGAAAAAAATCTCTCTAGGTGCCATTGGTGGCACCATCTGCATGAAAGAAAACTCTAGTGGTGGCATCACCCCTGCACTAAGTGCGCAAGATTTCCTCCACTCCATCCCTCAAATCAGCAAAATCGCCCAAGTCTCTGCGCATACATTATTTGCTATTGCTAGCGGGCATATTACTTTTGAAAATCTTTTGGAGCTTTATCATTGGGCACGCACAGAGGTAGCAAATGGCGCACAAGGCATCGTGATCACACAGGGCACAGACACCTTGGAAGAAAGCGCATTTTTTTTGAGTCTCATTTGGCAAGAGAGCGTGCCACTAGTCTTCACAGGTGCCATGAGGGGGCCAGAAGAACTTGGAGCTGATGGACTTGCAAATCTCTATCACAGTGTTTTATTAGCCACTCATCCTAAAGCCCAAGGAGTGATGATAGTGATGAATCAGATCATCCATCATCCACTTTTTGTGCAAAAACGCCATAGCCTTACACTAGATACTTTTGATTCTCTCCATCAAGAATGGGGGGTGATTTTGGAAAATCATATCGAGTTTTACAAACCCTTCATCCCCCTACCCACCTATCCAGCTCCGCGAAATATCAACAAAAAGGTGCTGTGCTATGCCCATAGCCTAGATGATGGCAAAGAGCTTTTAGAATGGGCGGGGAGTCATTATGATGGAATGATCCTAGCAGGTTATGGGGCAGGACATACCCATCTTCAAGCACGCGATACTCTAATTGCCATTGCTCAAAAACTCCCTGTAATCTTGTGTGCACGCACCTATGCAGGACCCAGTGCAATGAAGACCTATGGCTACAAAGGCAGTGAAATGGATCTGCAGCAATTTGGAATCATCATGGGTGGGTATTTGCAGCCCAAAAAAGCAAGAATCCTATTGACCTTACTGCTCACACTCAACCTAGGTCCAGCGGAATTTTTGCGCTTTAGGGATTGCATTATGCAGCAATCACACTCTTAAAAAAAATCTGTTAAAATGCAAAAAATTTATGAATTTTATGAAAGGATGTTTTATGGATTATAAGGATACTCTGTCATTACCTACCACAAATTTTGCAATGCGCGGAAATCTTCCTAGTCAAGAACCCAAGCGCTATGCAAAATGGAAAGAGCAAAAAGCCTATCAAAAGATGCTAAATCATCGCAAAAATGCAAAAAATAGCTTTTTTATCCACGATGGACCTCCTTATGCAAATGGAAATTTGCATATTGGACATGCCTTAAATAAAATCCTTAAAGACATCATTACAAAAACTCATTATTTTCAAGGGGAGCGCATTACTTATACTCCTGGCTGGGATTGCCATGGTTTGCCCATCGAACAACAAGTAGAAAAAAACTTGGGAAAAGAAAAAGAGAAGCTAGACACCCTTACAATTCGGAAGCTTTGTCGCGATCATGCCAAAAAATTTGTGCAAATTCAGAGCGAAGAATTCCAACAACTCGGAGTCATTGGGGATTTTGAAAATCCCTATAAAACAATGGATTTTCCATTTGAAAGCGACATTTTTGATACCCTATGCAAGATTGCTAAAGCTGGCTTGCTTGTAGAGCGCAACAAACCCATCTATTGGAGTTGGGCGTGTCAGACTGCACTAGCAGATGCAGAAGTAGAATACAAAGACAAGCAATCAGATTCTATCTATGTGGCTTTTCCACTGGAGGAGCAAGCTCAAAAACAGCTTGGCATCTCGCAGGGCAAGCTCATCATCTGGACCACTACTCCCTGGACACTTCCTGCAAATGTAGCAATCGCAATCAAGCCTGAGGCTACTTATGTTCTCACCAAACAAGGATTTATCGTAGGCAAACCCCTGCTTAGCGAGCTCGCACAAAATGGGATCATCGATGAGGAAGTGGTACGTGAATTTAGCAGCAAAGAGCTAGAAAAACTCTTTGCAATCAATCCGCTAAATCATCGCAAATCCCTCATCATCCTGGGGGATCATGTCAGCTTGGAAAATGGGACTGGAGCCGTGCACACAGCCCCAGGACATGGAGAGGATGACTATTATGTGGCGCTAAAATATGATCTAGAAGTATTGATGCCCGTGGATGATAGGGGGCATTATGATGAGCAAATTATTCACAAAAATCTTTTGCCAAAACACTTTTTGGGCCAGCATATCTTTGCAGCACAAAAAGAAATTATCGAAATGCTAGGGGATTCTTTGCTCAAACATACTGTGATCACACACTCCTATCCTCATTGCTGGCGTTCTCACAAGCCTGTGATCTATCGTGCAACTACGCAGTGGTTTATCTTGATGGACAAGCCCTTTAGAGAAGGGAAGACCCTGCGCCAAATTGCTCTTGAAGCCATTGACAAAACCACATTCTATCCAGAAAATGGGCGCAATCGAATCTATTCTATGGTAGAGAATCGTCCGGATTGGTGCATCAGTCGTCAAAGAGATTGGGGCGTGCCTCTTGCTTTTTTCCAAAACAAAAAAGATCACAGCATTTTATTAGATGATGCCGTGCTAAATCATCTCAAAGCGCGATTTGAAAAAGAAGGCTGTGATATTTGGTGGAGTGAAGAGATTGAAAATCTCCTGCCACAAAGTCATAAACATCTCGCCCCAGAGCTTTTTAAATGCGGTCATATTTTAGATGTATGGTTTGAAAGCGGAAGCACTTGGCAGGCCGTACTCAAAACCAAGACCAACAATCCCCCCTATCAAGCAGGAAATTATCCTGCAGATATGTATCTAGAAGGGAGTGATCAACACCGAGGATGGTTCCAAAGCTCCCTGCTTTTGAGTTGTGCGATCCTAGGGGAAGCGCCATTTAAAAGCATTTTGACTCACGGATTTACCGTCGATGAAAAAGGAGAAAAACAAAGCAAAAGCAAAGGCAATGTGATCCCCCCAGAAACCATCCTCAAAAATCAAGGCAGTGAAATCCTGCGCCTATGGGTGGCGATGAATGATTATCAAAGTGATTTGAGAATCTCTGCAAACATCATCGCCCAGGTCGCAGAACAATACAAAAAAATCCGCAATACCCTGCGTTTTTTGCTGGCTAATATCAATGATTTAGAGACTCTTGCTCCAAAAGAAAATCTTAGCCCTATTGATGTATGGATCCTCAAAACTACAAAAAACACCTTTTCTCTTGTGCAGAGCTATTTTGCCAAATATGATTTTGTCAAAGGTCTGCAGATTTTGATGTATTACATCAGCAATGAGCTTAGTGGGATTTATATGGATCTCTGCAAAGATAGCCTTTATTGCGATCACAAGGACTCTGTAAGCGTGCAGGCACACAAAAGTACCATGGTGCTGATTGCTCGGAATCTCGCACATTTGCTCGCCCCCATTCTCACCTATACCATTGATGAGATGCTAGATTTCGCCCCTGCTGTATTGAAAGAAGACACAGAAGATGTGTTTGCACTCACACCGCTAGATTGGGATTTTGTAGACGAGCTTGCTTTACAGGGGGATTTTTCTCTCTTGCTTTCCCTTCGCACGAAATATGTGGAAATCCTTGGGAATCTCAAGGATGAAAAAAAAGTGAAATCCTCTCTAGAGACTGTGCTCTATGCACCAGATCTATCCTTTGACTACCTTGATCAATGGCTCATCATCAGTGAAGTTACAGACACAGCTCCTAGTGAGGTATTGGCAACATTTGAGATTGATGGCAAAAGGTTTGTACTAGGAATGGCCAAAAAGCACAAATGCCCACGCTGCTGGCGCTATCTTGCCCAAAGTGAGGGAGAGCTCTGCCAAAGATGCGCAGAAGTCCTAGAAAAACAAAAATAACAAAATCCAAAAACAATCCAAGATCCTCCCCCTTGGAGGTCTCTGAATTTTTGGAATCCTTGGGGGGGGGTTTTTAGATCCTTTAGAAAGTCTTGAATCTGTGTGAAATCTAAGCCTATGAAAAATCCCAAGTCTGCAAGAAATCCCTTCACTCATCCCCTCGCTCAAATCACCACAAAACCTCTCAGGAAACACAAAAAACCACGTGAAAATTCTATAAGCTAGGGATTTGCTAGGAACTAGAGCCTTTGAGAATGGGTGATTGCAATGGCGATGGCATCAGTAATATCTAGGGGCCTTATCTCCCCTTTGAGGTTTAAAATCTGCTTGACCATGAAGGCAACTTGGTTTTTGTCGGCCTTGCCATTGCCAGTGAGGGCTTTTTTGACCTGAAGCGGGGTATATTCAGCAAAATTACCAAAATCTTGCAAAATCTTAAGACTTAGTGCACCACGAAATTGTGCAAGCTTGATCACGCTTTTGGGATTGTAGGCATAGAACATGTCCTCAATGGCAACGCTATCAATTTTGTGATGCTTTAGCACCATGTCAATACCCTCAATGAATTCTGCGATCTGATATTGCAACACCCTCTCTTTGATTTTTATGAATCCTGCCTCTAGCAAAAAAAGCCTTTGATTTTCTTTTTTTATGATCGCATAGCCACAGTTTCTGCTCCCTGGATCAATCCCCAAAATATTCAAAATCCCATCCAACTTTTGCTATAATCATAGCAATTTTTCACATAATTTTCACAAATCTTTTCACATATGTGAAAATTGGCAAAGCAGGGGCG